>JAJFFR010000129.1 GCA_021776555.1 Robiginitomaculum sp. | reverse complement strand
CCAGATTTTGGCGATATGGCCGTCTGAGTTGATCAAATATGTCGAGCGCTCAATGCCCATGTATTTTCGACCGTACATACTTTTTTCAACCCAAACACCGTATGATTGAATCATTCCCAATTCTTCATCGGAAGCCAGTTGGATTTTTAGCCCATGCTTTGCCTTGAAATTGTCATGCTTTTTGACGCTATCTTTGGAAACACCGACAATGATTGTGTTGGCTTTTGCAAATTCGTCAAGGTTTTCAGTGAAACTGATCGCCTGACTGGTACATCCTGATGTATCGTCCTTCGGGTAAAAATAAAGGACTAGGTTTTGACCTTTGAATTGATCAAGGCATATCTCTTGACCGCCATCACCGGGCAGCGTGAAATTCGGGGCGGGGTCAGCAATGCTCAATGGTTTGGACATACAAGGTTTCCTTTTCAAAAATTGAACTGGTTGTTGCACATCTTGCCTGATTGGCAAATGCCCCTTTTTCCACGGGTCGTCTCGCATGAATGAGATTGATGATTTTCTAAACGCCAAGCCGGATATGACCGGCAAAGGTGGTTCACTGCCGCGCCGGGCCTTGCGTGTGTCTATCTTGCATTTCTTGGAATTCGTCGCCCTGCTGATGGCCATTTTTTTGGTGGTATTTGGCGCGATAGCTTGGCAATTATCCAAGGGGCCGGTTGATCTGTCGGTGTTCAAATCAGACGCACAAAGCGCTCTCGTACAAGTTTTTGGCGGCGCAGTAGCAAACATTGATCAATTGGAAGCCGGATGGTCGGAGGCCGAAAAGGCCATCGTCATTGTGGCACGGAATGTCCGCATTTCAGACGAGCAAGGCCAGATAATCTTACAAGTACCGCGATTTGAGGCTGGACTGGACGGTCTGTCCCTGTTGCGACGTAAATTAGTATTTTCCCGTCTTGTCGCGGTCGGTGGGGAAGTGTCCGTCGTGCGTCGTTCATCCGGCGATGTCGGTGTGGGGATTGGCAGCGTGGCGCAAGTGCTGGCCAACCCGGCTGTTTGGCAACAAAAACCGGGCATTGAGGGTTCAGTGATCCGCCGGGCTATTACTCGGTTGCAAGTTTTATCCATTCGAGATGGAATTCTCAATTTGGAAGACCAACGTTCTGGCATTTCATGGCGCGCGCCCAATGCTCGGTTGTCATTCCGACGCGAGGACGACCGGGTATCGTTTTCTGCTGATGGTGTTATCGAGAGCGATGGTCAGCAAAGCCAGATGCAGTTTGAAGGAAGCTCGCGGGAAAACTTTTCTAATTTGAGCGCCACAGCCAGCTTTACCAATGCAAACCCGGCGCGATTGGTTCCGGCCACCGGGCCATTAGCCGTTTTGAACCGAATTCAAGCACCAGTTTCGGCGGCAATTTCATTAGCAACTGGTGATGACGGATTGTTGACGGTGCTGGATATCGACCTGAACGCGGGTTCCGGGCAATTCATATTACCGGACCGACAAATGGTGATCGATGATGCGCAGTTGCAAGCCTCGTTTGATGCGGCAGATGGCATTTTGCAAATTGATACTGCGAGGTTTACCGGCGAAGGCAATGAATTGGATCTGACCGGTACAGTTGCGGGCATGGACCCGGCCCGGCTGGTGGTCGGGGAAAGCATCGAATTTGATTTGAAAGTGGAACCTGTCTCGCTTGATATGTCAGGGTTTTTGCAAGATCAATTGGAACTGGATCGATTGGAACTAACGGGTCAGGTATTGCCGGGAACCCGACAAGTATTGCTCGACAATTGGATGATGGAAGCTGACGAGCTGGTTTTGTCCGGTGATGGTGAGGTCAAATGGGTGCCGATGACCGAACCGGTCTCTTGGTTTCCCAAGATTGAGCTAAATGGGCGTAGTACCGGGCGTACAAATCTGACTCAAGTTTTGGCATTCTGGCCGGTTGATCTGGCCGAAGGGGTTCGTAGCTGGGCCAAAAACAATATGAGCCAAGCCATATTGCACGATTTTGATTTGGAACTGAAAACTGATGAAAGATTGCTGGGTGCTGGTGGGTTGACCAATGACATGCTCAAACTGTCATTTTCGTTTGAACAAGTTGAAACCACATATTTTGGAACCATGCCGCCGCTTAAATCGGCAGTCGGTACGGCAATCCTACTGGGCAACCAGTTTGATGTGCAAGTCAGTTCCGCCACCTTGTTGGGCAATGAGTTATCTGATGGGTTTGTAAAAATCCCATTTTTGCACCCTAAGGGAGCTGTTGCAGTTTACGGTGCAACGGCGCGTGAAGATTTGTCGGATATCTTAAAATTGCTGGATCACGAGCCATTTGGCTATCCCAGCCAATATCGCATTGATCCAACCAATGTTACCGGAATTGGGACGGTGGAGTTCGAATTACGCCGTCCGATGCGAACTCGCGTGCCGTTTCGGGATATGGGATTTTTAGCAACGGGAACCTACGCAAACGTGAATGTTCCCGGCTTTGCCTTTGGGCAGGACCTATCTGGTTTGAGTATCAGTTTCAAAGCCGATGAAAATGGTTTGAGCGTCGAAGGGGATGGGCAGATCGGCGGGCGGTCATCCACCTTCCTCTGGCAGGAAAATTTCAAGGCGAATGATGAACCGCGAACCAATTTTGCGGTTGATACCCAGATTGATGCAGGTCTGTTTGACGAATTAGGTTTACCAACCCGTGATTTCTTTTCCGGGGAAATTGGCCTGCATGTGGAAATGATTGGCAATGGTTTGGCTGTACAAAATGGATTGGTGAAAGCCGATTTGACCGAGGCTCTGGTCAATCTGCCTGGTCCGGGGTGGGAAAAGCCAAAAGGCGCGCCTGGGTCGCTGGGATTCCGTGTGAAGGAAAGCGCTGACAGTGAATTTAGTCTAGACCAATTGGAGTTGACTGCTGATGGGTTGGACATTCAAGGCCAAGTCAAATTTTCTACACAAACTGGCCTGCAATTGATTGAGTTGACGCGCGCAAAAATGGAAGGTGCATTTGATTTTACCGCCAACATCATCCGCGATGAGGCAGGCGGTTTTGTGCTCGAGGCAGATGTGGCGGAAGCCGATATTTCGGGCCTTGTTCGCGGATTTGTCAATCGGGGCAATACTAGTTTTTCGATCCCATTAAAAGCCGACATCCAGATGCAGCGAACCATAGCCGGCGAACGGTTATTGTTCTCTTCAGCTCGGCTGCAACTGGACCAGAGTACCGAGCAAATCAATTCCATGGAATTCGTTGGCAATTCTGACTTAGGGGATCATCAATTTACTTTGATGCGAGACGAGACTGACCGTTTGGCAGTACAAGCCAGCAGTCCCGATGGCGGTGCGGTCGTACAAGCCTTGTTTGGCGTGCAAGGCCTGTCAGGTGGCGTTTTAACCTTGGACGGGTTTTTAGCCGATGATCTCGAAACCCCAAGTGAGTTTGTACTGAATTTGGAAGATTTTGCGTTACATAATACGCCAGTTGTTGCCCAGATATTATCCTTGGGGTCATTGCGCGGCCTGTCTGATACCCTGACCGGATCAGGAATGTCATTCACTGAGTTGGAAGTTCCCATTCAAAACCAAGGCGGTTTGATGCAAATTCGTGGCGCTCGAGCGACTGGTCCAGCCATGGGCGTAACGTTGGATGGCGATATCAACATGATTGACCGAAATTTGCAGATAC
>JAJFFR010000128.1 GCA_021776555.1 Robiginitomaculum sp. | reverse complement strand
TAAGGGAGAACGAGGACCATGTATGTTAATGACCCTCTGGGCGATATGCTCACCCGCATCCGTAATGCGTTACTGCGCAGGCGTGGAGTTACCTCCACTCCGTCGTCAAAATTACGTAAGCGTGTGCTCGATGTTTTGCAGGACGAAGGCTATATCCGTGGCTATTCTGAAGTAGAAAAAGATGGATTTGCTTCCTTCGACATCGAATTGAAATATTATGAAGGCGAGCCGGTAATTTCCGAAATCAAACGGATTTCCAAACCTGGTCGTCGTGTTTATTCCTCCGTCAGAGATTTGCCCCGTGTGCAAAACGGTCTCGGCATTGCGATCTTGTCCACCTCTAAAGGTGTGATGTCAGATACGGCCGCCCGCGAGCATAATGTTGGTGGCGAAATTCTCTGTCATATCAGTTAGGAAGGGGCGAAACATGTCACGAATTGGCAAACAGCCTATCGAACTTCCTACTGGCGTAACCGCTAGTGTGGATGGCAAGACGCTGACCGTTAAAGGCCCGAAGGGCGAGCTTTCCATGACATTTGTCAAGGAAATCAACCCTTCTTTGGACGGTGCAATGCTGAGCTTCTCACCAATTGATGACAGCCAACGAGCTGGCGCAATGTGGGGGATGCAACGAACGCTTGCGGCAAATCTGGTTGAAGGCGTTTTGAACGGCTTTGAAAAAAATCTGGAATTGCATGGCGTGGGGTATCGCGCTTCGATGAAGGGCAATGCATTGGGCTTGCAGCTTGGCTTCTCGCATGATGTTACCTACCAGCCACCGGCTGGGATTACATTGACCGTTGCAAAACCAACCCAAATCAAAATCTCAGGTATTGAGAAACAGGTTGTTGGACAAACCGCAGCAGAAATTCGCAGCTATCGTCCACCAGAGCCTTATAAAGGCAAGGGTGTCCGGTATGTAGGCGAATACGTGCGGCGCAAGGAAGGCAAGAAGAAGTAAGCCATGAAAAATTCAAGAGATATTCGAATTCGCCGGGCGATGCGTACCCGGGTCAGATTGAAAAAACTGGCCAGCGGACAACCGCGTTTGTCGGTTTTTCGCTCAAACAAGTACATTTACGCGCAGCTCATCGACGACGCGACTGGCAAAACATTAGCCCAAGCGTCTTCTATGGAAAAAGATGTGGCCAAGAAAGCCAAAGCAAGCGGCAATATCAATGCGGCCACCGAAGTGGGTGCATTGATTGCCGAACGGGCCAAGTCGGCTGGCGTAAAAGCTGTGGTGTTCGACCGCGGCGGTTATATTTATCACGGACGCGTCAAAGCGCTGGCGGAAGCCGCGCGTGACGGTGGTCTGCAGTTTTAGGAGAGCGGAGCAACATGGCACGCCCAAATGAAAACAGAGGCCGTAAACGGCGCGACGACGACGATCGTGATGAGTTTGTTGACAAACTAGTCTTCATCAATCGCGTAGCAGCAACCATTAAAGGCGGGCGTCGTTTCAGCTTCGCTGCACTTGTGGTGGTTGGCGATCAAAAAGGCCGGGTTGGCTATGGACACGGTAAAGCCCGTGAAGTTCCAGAAGCGATCCGCAAAGCAACTGAAGTTGCCAAGAAAACCATGGTCCGCATTCCATTGCGTGAAGGCCGGACATTGCATCACGACTCAAACGGTCGTCACGGTGCTGGCAAGGTTTTGATGCGCGCGGCTCCTCCTGGGGTTGGTATCATCGCCGGCGGTCCAATGCGCGCCGTGTTTGAGTGCTTGGGTGTGCAAGATGTCGTGGCCAAAAGTAAAGGTTCTTCGAACCCGTACAACATGGTTCACGCCACAATGGACGCGCTCAAAAAGCAAACAAGCCCACGAGGCGTTGCCGCCAAACGGGGTAAAAAAGTATCTGATCTGGTGGCTCGCCGTCAGGATGGTGCCAGCGCACCAGATGCGGTTAACAGCGACGCCTGATCTAGGTCAGGCTTTGGAAGAGACGAATTATGGCTAAGAACAAAAAAACCGTTACCGTGCGCCAAACCGGCTCAGCAATCCGCCGCCCCAAAGATCAACGGGCAACTTTGGTGGGGCTAGGCCTTGGTAAAATCGGTCGGACCCGGGTGTTGGAGGATACTCCTTCGGTGCGCGGTATGATTAAAAAAATCTCGCATATGGTTGAGATTGTTGAAGAAAAAGGTTGAAGGATCTCTGAATTTCAGATTTCCCGGAGAAGAATATCATGCGTTTGAACGAACTTTCTGACAATGCCGGTGCAAAACACAACTCCAAGCGATTTGGTCGCGGACCAGGCTCTGGCAAGGGCAAAACAGCGGGTCGCGGTGTAAAGGGTCAAAAATCACGCTCTGGCGTTGCGATCAAAGGTTTTGAAGGGGGGCAAATGCCATTGCATATGCGCCTGCCAAAACGTGGCTTTAACAAGCCAAATCGTATGCGTTGGGCCGAGTTGAACCTAGGTCGGTTGCAAATTGCGATTGATGCCAAGAAAATTGATGCCAAAAAAGCCATTGATGGCAAAGTTTTGGTGGAAGCCGGTGTGCTGCGCCGCGAGTTAGATGGCGTTCGCCTCCTTGCAAAAGGTACCTTGAAGGCCAAAGTAGAGATCAGTGTTGCTGGTGCAACAGCTGCGGCGATTGCCGCAGTTGAAAAAGCCGGTGGCAAAGTCATTCTGCCAGAGGTCAAAGCGCTAGAAGCTAAGACTAAAGCTGCGAAAAAATAGGGGGCGTTCAACCCTGAACGCTTACCGACTAGGGTAAGGAAACCTGTTTATGGCATCAGCCGCCGAACAACTCGCCGCCAATATGAACCTAAGCGCCTTTGGCAAAGCCAAGGAATTACAAGCGCGGATATGGTTCACCATTGGCGCGCTGATCGTCTACCGGCTGGGCACCTATATCCCGATGCCGGGCATCAATATTGATGCCTATGCACAGGTTTTCGAAAACCAATCTGGCGGCATGCTGGGGATGATCAACATTTTCTCCGGCGGTGCGGTGCAACGTCTGGCGGTGTTTACCTTAACCGTGATGCCGTACATTTCGGCCTCGATCATCATGCAATTGATGCAAGCCACGGTTCCATCCTTGATGGCCTTAAAGAAAGATGGCGAAGCTGGTCGCAAAACCCTGAACCAATATACCCGTTATTTGACGGTAATTTTGGCGATTGTGCAGTCGTTTTCCATCGCGATTAGTCTAGAAAATTCACAAGGTGTTGTGGTTGATCCGGGCTGGTTTTTCCGGGCTTCAACTGTTCTTACCCTAGTCAGCGGTACGATGTTCCTGATGTGGTTGGGCGAGCAAATTACCGCTCGTGGAGTTGGTAATGGTATTTCTCTGGTGATTTTTGCCGGTATCGTTGCCGCATTGCCAGGTGCCGTGGTGCAAACCTTGCAAATGGCCAGCCAGGGATCGCTGGCACCAATTGCGCTTTTGATCATCTTTGTGTTGGCCATTGGAGTGATTTTGTTCATCGTGTTTGTAGAGCGATCGCAACGAAGATTGCTGATCCAATACCCCAAACGACAGCACGGCAACAAAATGATGGGCGGTGATTCGTCCTTCCTGCCTCTGAAACTAAATACACCGGGTGTTATCCCACCAATTTTTGCTTCGTCCCTGTTGCTGTTACCGGCGACCCTTGCTGGTTTCTCGGCCCAGTCTGGTCCAGATTGGCTACGCGTAGTTGTGGCGCAATTGGGTAATGGCAAACCGATGTATATGGCGCTTTACGCGGCCGGGATTATTTTCTTTTGCTTCTTTTATACCTCGATCGTGTTTAACCCTGAAGAAACCGCAGATAATTTGCGTAAAAATGGCGGGTTCCTGCCGGGCATTCGTCCGGGCGAACGGACAGCCAAATATCTGGATTATGTCCTGACCCGCCTGACTGTGATCGGGGCGCTCTATCTAACGGCCGTTTGTTTGATGCCAGTATTTGTCATGAACGCATTTGCAGTTCCGTACTATCTGGGCGGCACCTCGATCTTGATTGTGGTTTCTGTAACCATGGATACGGTCGCTCAAATTCAATCGCACCTGATCGCCCACCAATATGAAGGGTTGATCAAAAAATCCCGCATGCGGGGGCGCCGCAGATGAATTTGGTAATTTTTGGTCCTCCCGGCGCAGGCAAGGGCACGCAAGCTAAACGACTGGTACAGGACCGTGGGCTGGTACAACTTTCGACCGGCGACATGTTGCGGGCCGAAGTGAGTTCCGAATCAGCTTTGGGACAAAAAGTTAACGCGGTGATGAAGTCTGGCGCATTGGTTTCCGACGAAATCGTTTGCGAACTGATTGCTGCCAACATTGTTGCTAATCCGGACGTAGCTGGATTTATTTTTGACGGCTTTCCGCGCACCATCGCGCAAGCCGAAGCGCTGGACCAGCTATTGGCTGCTAAGTCAATGAAACTGGATGCAGTGATTCGATTGGTAGTTGACGATGCAGCCTTGCTGGATCGAATTACCAAACGTTTTGAAGACCAAGGTCGCAAGGATGATAACCCGGAGACGTTCCAGGTTCGCCTTGATGCCTATAATACGCAGACAGCACCTTTGTTGCCGTTTTATACAAAACAAGGGTTGTTGAGAGAAGTGGATGGCATGTGTGCAATAGACGAGGTTGCCCTCGGTGTTGCAGGTATGTTGGATAGAGGCTGATTTTAGGGTGTATGGGCGGTTGACGGACAGCCCGGTACAGCTATAAAAAGCGCCTCTCGCGAAAGGGCGTTGAACCACTGATCACCATGACGGTGCTCGGGGCGTTCCCTTTTGCGGTTTTGTTATGGAGAGAGCATCTTGGCACGTATCGCCGGTGTAAATATTCCGACCAATAAACGGGTCGAAATCGCCCTTTGTTACATTCACGGGATTGGCCCGGCGGGTGCAAAGGAAATTTGCGAAAAAAATAATATCGCGTCAGAGCGCCGGGTGAATGAATTGAGTGACGCCGAAGTGCTTTCCATTCGCGAAACCATTGACCAGGATTTCCGGGTTGAAGGTGATTTGCGACGTGAAATTTCAATGAATATCAAACGGCTGATGGACCTAGG
>JAJFFR010000127.1 GCA_021776555.1 Robiginitomaculum sp. | reverse complement strand
TTACGCCCTTGCCGACCAAAACCACCGGCGCGTCGCCTTTATTGCCGCCGTTCCATTTCATAATGGCCAGCCTAGAGCCATACTTGGAGCCAGCGCCAACGCTTAGCAAGGCATTCATGCCTAGCTTGCTCATGTCTTTTTCATCTAGAATTTCAATTTCAAGACCAACGCTTTGCAACTCGCGAACACGATCAGCAAAGCTTTCAGGGTGGATCACATTGCCTGGCTCTGAAACCAGATCGCGGGCCAGATAAACCCCTTCGGCCAGTTCATTTAGCGGTGCAAATCTGGTTTTAGCATCGCCATGGTTGGCGCCAGCAATCCGGATGGTGGTAACAGAAGGTTTTTTATTCTCTTTCATGGTGGTCCGGTGTTGATCAAACCGAAATGCCGCCAACTTCGCCCCAAAAGCGATTCGCGCCGCATTGGCCCCGTCCAAATCGCCGACCACAAAGGTAATAGCCTGTACGCCAGAACTGATCAGCTTTTGCATCACGCCAGCACCAAAACGTTCCCACGCCTGTTCCATATCGGTTTTTTTCTCGCCAATTCCGGCAATGATCACCCGATCAGCAGTAATTCCAGCTGGGGCCAACACTTCAAGAATTTGGCCGGGCTGACCATTAAAACGGGCACTAGCAATCGCCTTGCGTATTGCACCTTCCGTGGCACCATCAATTACATCTGCCGCATCAGAGGCCTTATTCCCATCATAAACCGCCACGCAAACGGCACCACTTTGGTCAATGTTTTTTGTGAATTCAATTTTCATCTTTGATTTTCCAGAAATTCAATAATGGGTTGAAATTTGTTCAAAATGACTCGAACGGCTTTGGTGATTGTAACTTGATGTGCTCTGGTGGTAAGCATAACCCAACTAGTTCCTGTGCCTAGTGGGTTTCGAAGCAAATTCAGCAGACGATCCTGCCGACACGTAAAAGCGGAAAAAGACGAATTGACCTCACTTCAGTCCTATTTCTTCCGCAATATCTTACGGCCCATGTTGATTACCGCCATGATTATGGCAGCGCTGGCACTTCTTACCCAAAGTCTCTCCTCAATTGATCTAATCATTGAAAATAGAGCAAGTTTGATCGCCTTTTTGAAGATCACCAGCTTAGCCTTGCCGCAGCTATTTTCGATTGTACTGCCCTTTGCCGTGTTCGTATCTGTAGCCTTCGCCATTCAGCGCCTACACACCGACAACGAAATCATGGTGCTCTATGCGGCGGGCATGACCCAATGGCAGGTGATCTCTCCGGTATTGCGGGTGGTCAGTTTTGCGGTGCTGGTCAATTTGATTCTAAACCTGTTTGTGCAGCCATTGGCGTTTCGATCCATGCGCGAAACCATTTATGATGTGCGTTCTGATTTGGCCTCCTCGATCATCCGGCCCGGTGAATTTGTGTCTCCGGCGGTAAATCTAACCATCTTTGCCCGCGAATTAAGCAATGGCGTGATGAGTGATGTTTTGATTTACGATGGACGGGATCAAGAAAAACCTATTACGTTTTTGGCTAAATCCGGCGTATTTGCTGATGTTTCGGATCGCCCATCGATTACCTTGAACAATGCATCGCGCCAAAGTCTATCCGGTGATGGCGTGTTGGAATTCTTGGAATTTTCCAGCACTTCATTCGAAATGACCGGTGTAATCGATCCGCAGGGCGATCTTTTGTATAAATACTCGGATCGCTATATTAGCGAGTTGTTTCATCCTGACCAAAACGATTATTGGCAATTGGCTCATGTGGATGATTTGAAAGCCGAAGGTCATTACCGCCTATCCTCTCCACTTTACAACTTTGCGCTTTGTCTGTTGGCATTAACCGCATTGCTGGCCGGGGATATCAACAAAATGGGTTATGGTCGCCGATTGATCAGCTTTGGCGTTATCGCTCTGTTGGTCCGCCTCACCGGGTTTTCATTGGAATCCGCTGCCGCAGATGCTCCGGCGTTAAATTCGCTGCAATACATATTGCCCATTTTAGTGTGCGGAATTTGCGGGTATTTATTATTCCGGGCCAAACAAGTGCCACCCCCCACAGAGCTGGTACAGGTAAGTTAATGGCCCTTCTAAATCGATATCTGTATGGACAAACCTTACGCGGCATTTTGTTGGCTTTTGCTATCATCATATCCTTGGTGGTTTTGGTTGATTATGTCGAGCTTTCAAGACGGTTTGGATCGTTTGATCAGGTTTCTTCGCTGACTATTTTGCGGCTCACCCTGTTCAAAATGCCCAGTGTAATTGAACAAACCCTGCCCTTTATCGTTCTATTTGGCGTGATGTGGAGCATGTTTGGCCTCAATCGGCGCTCGGAATTGGTTGCTATGCGGGCCGCTGGTTTTTCCGCATGGCGCTTTGCTACCCCGCCAGCCATTACTGCCTTGATCATTGGGATTTTTGGAGCGATTGCGTTAAATCCAGTTGCAGCCAACTTGAATGCTAAATTTGAAAATGAGCGGGTCAATATCTCGCGCAATGTCGGCGCGTCTTTTCGCAATTCTGGCGAAAGCATCTGGTTGCGCGAAGCCGTGGCCGAAGGTTCGTTAGTAATTCATGCCAAAGATGCCATTGCACGCGACGCTGAACTACTTGATGTCACCTTTTATTATTATCAAATTGACCCTGAAGGTGTCCCGGTATTCTTAAAACGAATCGACGCGGGCAAAGCCCAATTGCAAACCGATCATTGGCAATTAACTGGGGCTAAAGAAACCCGTCCCGGCGCATTGCCTGAACGCCATGGCAACATCCAGCTTTCATCCAATCTTGATCCGGCTTCATTGCTCGAATACCTGTCTGCGGCTTCCTCTTTGTCCTTTTGGGACTTACCCGGGATGATTGAACAAACCCGCGCCGCAAAGCTCGAAACAAAACGCTATGAATTACAGTGGAACAGGTTGCTGGCTCTACCGCTTACCCTCGCCGCTATGGCATTGATTGGCGCCTCGTTCAGCTTTCGCCTAGCCCGGTTGGGCGGCACATTTCGTATGGCAGCAACTGGAGGCGCTATCGGTTTTGCGCTCTACTTTGCGGCTGACCTTTTACAGGCACTCGGCGCAACGGATGTATTACCGTCTTTCTTGGCGGTCTGGTCGGCACCGGCCTTTGTGTTTTTTGCGGCTCTGGCTCGAATAACCATCATCGAGGATGGGTGAGCTGTAAAATTTGAACAAACGCAAAATGCTGGTTGGCCTTTTGCGCTAACAAGGCCATATTGCGCTTGACTATTTTTAGAACCAGATTCTTTGTTCTGGAACAGCACGAAAAACCGGACACAAGTACCTGATGCCAAAACCCATTTTGCTTTGGAAATTACTACTCGGGCTGGCACTAGCCTTAGGCGGGATTGGCGCGCCAGCCATGGCCGAAGAAGCAGATGCCAAATCCCTGTTTGAAAAAGGTGTGGTTTTTCTGGAAGCCGACCAAATGTTTGAAGACAAGAAAGCCGGGCAATATGTGGCGCGCGGCGATGTCGAGGTCCGCTATAAAAACCGCATATTACGCGCCGATGAAGTGATCTATGTTCCCGAACAGAACAAAGTACATGCCAAGGGCAGCGTCACGGTCATTGAAAGCGATGGCACGGTCTCCTTTGCCGAAGAAGTAGAACTGAATAACGATTTGGCAACCGGTGTTGCCTTAGGCTTTTTTGCCCGGCTGGATAATGATGCGACCATCGGCGCGGCTAGCGCGATCCATTCCAACGCTGGGCGTAAAAATACGTTGCAAAAAGCCTTTTACACGGCGTGCAAGGCCTGTTTGAACGAAGACGGCACGCCCGGCAAACCAACCTGGCGACTTCGTGCGCGAAAAGCAGTGCAAAACCAAGACCACAACATGATCTATTATCGCGATGCAATTTTTGAGATCAAAGGCGTGCCGGTGATGTACTCACCCTACTTCGCCCATGCCGACCCGACAGCTGGCCGCCGATCCGGCCTGTTGTTTCCCAATGCCGGGCAATCTGGCAAATATGGCCTTTACTATGAGCAACCCTATTACAAGGTAATCTCGCCCTATTCCGATATTACCATCACACCCAGAGCCTTTACCAA
>JAJFFR010000126.1 GCA_021776555.1 Robiginitomaculum sp. | reverse complement strand
TCCGACAAAATGGCAAAGCCCGGCTGATACTCTTCGACATAGCGTAAATTGTCGTTCACCGAGTCATAGCTGAGCACGATCAAGGAATAGCCTCGCGCTTCGACCTCATCGACCCCAGTGGCTAGATCGGCCAATTGCATTTTGCAAAACCGACACCATTTGGTCGAGCGGATGAACACCAGAACCATTCCATCCGGACCCACCAAGCTATCGAAATTGGCTGGCTGGCCGCTATGGTCCAAGCTGGACAGGTCGGATGGGATCATGGCTCCAATGGCCGGACCTCGATCGGTCGGCGCAATTTCGGCCATTTCGTCGGCCGCAAAAGTCGGTGAGGCTAAGCCGAATAGTAATGCAAAAATCCAGAAACGCATGATCAACTCCTTGGTTACGGAACTGTCATGGACTGTCCATCATGCGGTGCAAAGCAAAAAAGACCCGGCTCACGAGGATGTGAGACACGCCAGACCTACCTGCGTTGCAGATTTTTCTGGTTCATGCGCCAAATCATTGCATCGATCCGGTCCTGTCCGAAAAACGGTTCGCCATCAAATTCCATCAGAGGCACGCCCCAGTGTCCGGCCTTGGTTTGGTCAGCTTCGTTTTGTTCGATTTCCTTGTCCAGCCCGGCGGCATCATTGTCCAAATCGCTTTGCAAATCCTTCAGATCAAGTCCGGCCTCGGTTGCGGCCTCGGCCAATACATCGCCCTTGTCCCAGTCTTTGACCCCGCCCCATATCCGTTTGGATGCGGCAGTGGCAAATTCTAAGCCCAGATCACGGCGTGCGGCAGCAGCACCCAATCGGGTCAGGCGGGTGATATAGGGTTGTTCCTTGGCGACTTTGTAAGTCGTAAAATCCTGCACAATCGGATCCGGGTCGGGCCATGACATGGGCAGGCCAACCCGCTCGGCTTCGCGTGGTGCATCGTTCAGCAGATATCCCGGCCACATAGGATGAACGCTTTCAAAAAAGCCTTCGACCCGTACAGCTAAGGGATAGACCGGCCGAAAATTGCACACCACGTCATATTCGCGAATCAACTTCATCAGGCCGGGAGTGGCGACATAGGAATAGGGTGAACGAAACGACCAAAACACATCAAACTGCAAACTCATAAAATCTTTCCTCAATTCGCGGCAAAGCTGGCCGAATTAGCTCGCGCCCAGTCTTTGGCCATCGTCGTATTTTGTGGTTTGTCTAACAGGACACCGCTGGGTAGCAAATCATACACTTCATCAGCCGGCAAGGCGCGGGTGGCGCTGACCCGGTGGAACAAATGACTTGGGCTTAATTCCGATGGATGGGACAACCCGGCGGCCCCGACCACTTCGGCCAAGGCTCGAATGGTATTGTGGTGGAAATGATAAACCCGCTCTGCTTTGTCGGTCACCACCAACCCTCGTTGCAGTAATTTATCTTGGGTGGCAATTCCGGTCGGGCAATGATTGGTGTGGCAACTTAAGGACTGCACACAGCCCAACGCAAACATGAAGCCGCGCCCCGAATTGCAAAAATCAGCCCCGACCGCCATTGCGGCTGCCATGCCAAAGGCCGAAACAATTTTGCCACTGGCCCCGATTTTGATATCGTCCCTGATCCCGGCACCGACCAAAGCGTTGCGGACAAAGACCAGGCCAGAGCGCAACGGCGAACCGATATGATCTTGAAACTCTACGGGTGCTGCGCCAGTACCGCCTTCGGCCCCGTCAATGACGATGAAGTCGGGTTTGATTCCGGTTTCCAGCATGGCTTTGACGATGGCTAAAAATTCCCAACGATGACCAATACACAGTTTGAAGCCGATCGGTTTTCCGTCAGACAATGTCCGCAATTGTCCGATGAACTGCACTAGCTCCAGCGGTGTCGAAAAGGCTTTGTGTGAAGGTGGCGAAACACAAGTTTCGCCCAAAGGGATGCCTCTGGTTTCGGAAATTTCTGGCGTGACCTTGGAGCCGGGCAAAATCCCGCCATGACCCGGCTTAGCTCCTTGGCTGAGCTTAATTTCGATCATTTTTACGCAATCGCGTTTGGCATTTTCAGCAAACTTGTCCGGGTTAAAATTCCCGACTTCATCGCGACAGCCAAAATAACCAGAGCCGATTTCCCAGACCAGATCGCCGCCTTGTCTGTGATACGGGCTAATCGCGCCTTCGCCGGTGTCGTGGTAAAACCCACCTTTGGCCGCGCCCCGGTTCAGGGCGGATATGGCATTGGATCCCAGCGAGCCAAAGCTCATGGCCGAGATGTTAAAGACCGAGGATGAATAGGGCTGTTTACAATCCGGCCCCCCGATCTGCACCCGGAAGGTTTCCGCGTGATTTTCGCGAGCGGCAAGGGACGGGTTTAACCATTCATAGCGCGCTTCATTAAAATCAACATGGCTGCCAAATGGCTCGGAAGCTTGCACATTCTTGGCCCGGCGGTAGACCAAAGATCGCTGCTCGCGGTTAAACGGCATGCCGTCGGTTTCGCCCTCGACCAGATATTGTTGCATATAGGGCCGCATGAACTCAAACAACCAACGCGCCCGGCCAAGCACCGGATAATTGCGCCACAAAGCATGTCCAGATTGGACCAGATCAAACACGCCATAGACAGTGATTGCGCCAAAAATACCGGCCGGAATGAACCAATACAAATGAGTATTCGCCAACATCAGGGAGGCGAACATCAAGGCGACGACTGCAAAAAATAAAAAGAACCGCATGGCAAAATCCCTCGCAAGACAACTGATTCGAAAACTTTGCAGTTAGTTTGTTGGGAAAAACGTCTCTAAAGTGCTACCAAACACCCAAGCAGATTCGCTTGAGCTTGACAGACATGGGATCGATATTTTGCACACACTTCTGCTCATCCGCCATGCCAAAGCGGCCCCGTTTGGCAATGTGCCCGGCGATCATGACCGGCCGTTAAGTGACAAGGGCAGGGCGCAAACCAAAATTTTGACTAGCCAGTTGCGCCGTGCTGGCATTGTGCCGGATTTGGCATTGGTTTCCACGGCCCGGCGCACTCGTCAGACATGGGACGGATTAGCCGAACAATTTGGCGCGGCCAAAGCGACATTTATCGAAAAACTTTATCTGGCTAGCGCCGAGGAGATTGACAAGCAAATTTGGCTGGCGGCCACTGGTGTCGGGACATTGGCGGTGGTGGGGCATAACCCAGGCATAGCCATGGCCGCATGGACCCTGCTCGAGCAAGGCACCGGCCACGAGCCACTGGCCCAGGAAATTTTAAGAGTTCAATTCAAAACGGCCTTCGCCGCGCAGTTTGATATGAGCGGTGATCGACC
>JAJFFR010000125.1 GCA_021776555.1 Robiginitomaculum sp. | reverse complement strand
TGATCCGCCCGCATGTTCACAACATGGCCCGACAGCCGCAAATAACAAGAGGCTTTAACCCTGATCAGGCGATTCTTTTGAAGGAACAGCAAAAACCTGTCCCGGATAGATCAGGTCTGGATTGCGGATTTGATCCTGATTGGCCGAATAGATCACGGTATATTGCCAGCCTTGCCCGTATAAACGCCGTGCAATCCGCCACAGGGAATTGCCCGGTTGTACGATCACCGAACCAACGGCGGCATTTGCCACTTGCCCCGGGTCGGCTCGCTCAAACGGTAAAGCCAACACCGCGCTGATCCGACCTGAAGCCTCGATCTGGTCCACTTGTAATTGGTGAATACCAACCGACAAAGGTTCGCGGCTGACAATCACCCAGCGGCCATTTTCATCAGCCCGGGTTTCGCCAACCAATTGCCCATCGGACAGCACCCGGACTTTCAGACCTGCTTCAGCTTGTCCGGCGAAGATCACCCCGCCCGTGCGATCATAATCTATGGTTTCTAAAACCAGTGGTCCGTCGCTTGGCTTGTGATCCGGGTCTTGCAGCACCCGGCTTGCTCCGCCGGGGGAACCCAACACCACTAACGGCAAACGATCCCGCGATGGTAAGATGGAAATCAGCACTACATGCTTGGATTTGATGCTTTGGCCCTCGGTGGTCGTGGCCAGCAAGTGTAGCTCAAGATCGCCCACCGGCAATGGTGTGGAAATGATCATGCTCCAAGTACCATCGGCACCGGCCGGCACCATGCCCAACACCTTATCGCCCATCATCAGGGCAACGTCGGAACCCGGTTCAGCCCGTCCAGCAATGATTGCTGTGCCGTCGGGATCGACCCGAACAATGTCAAATGCCGGAGCTGAACGGACGATTTGCTCCTGCGCAGGGGAAGCCGGATCGGCAACATCAATACGCGGCGTTGGTGGCGTCTCCCGGGGGACCATCATCAAAATTCCAACAGCCGCCAGACCAGTTACAATGGCTGCGATAATAAACCCGCGTAATGTGGACATTGATCTTTTCCTTAACCCTTCGAATCGAGATAGTTTGCCGCTGAACACTCGATAAAAACCATCATACCTATTTTTGAGGATATTGTCATGGCTCCCAGTAAGTCCGTTTGTGTCTTTTGCGGCTCACGAACCGGGAACGATCCAAGCCATATGAAATTGGCGGCTCGTTTTGGAGTGCTTCTGGCCGAGCAAAATATCAGACTGGTCTATGGCGGCGGCGGGATTGGCCTAATGGGTGCGGCGGCTCGAGCTTGCGTTGATGCCGGTGGGCAGGCATTGGGCATTATTCCTGAATTCCTGTGTACCAGAGAAATCGCATATGATGGGTGCGAACTGGAAATCGTTGATACTTTGCATGCCCGCAAAGCGAAAATGGCCGAACAGTCCGACGGGTTTGTGGTCCTGCCCGGCGGGTTGGGCACCTTGGAAGAAGTGGTTGAGGTCTTAAGCTGGGTCAACTTGAAGGAGCTACAGCAAAAAGTAGTGCTGCTTGATGAGGATGGATTTTGGGACCCGTTTTATGACCTGATCAATCACACGATTGAGCGAGGCTTTACCAACCCCGTTGTGGCCGAACAAGCGATCCGCGCCCACTCACCCGAACAGGCTCTGCAAAAGCTAGAATTGTAATCCGTTTGCTCAGCCCTCGCCGCTCCATTGCGATCCCGGTGAAATGACCCCGGTCGGTGCCGAAGGTTTCGCACCGCCCAGCACCAAAGCCGGCATCGAACGCTGGCCGCATCCGGCTCGTTCGCACAAGCGACAACCGGGGCCGATCAGGGTCGGGTGCAATTCCCTGCCCTCGCCCAAACGCTGCCCATAAACCGTTTCCATGGCCCGGTCTGCGGCAATTCCCAACACCAAAATCTGGTTATAGGCCAAATCAGCCGATGATGGGTCTAGTCGGTGGGTGGCAAAGGCCATGGTCAAGAAACGTTCGCCATCGGCCATTTCGATAAAGTCACTGACCACGCCGTTTGCTCCGGCTGCTGCGTTCCAAACATTCCACTTGGGACAATTACCGCCAAAGCGCGACAAGCCGTAAGATTTACTGCCCCCCCGCTCAACGACATTGCCAGCCCGATCAAACCGCAAGAAGAACATCGGCAAGCCTTGGGCGCCGGGTTTGCGTAATGTGACCAGTCTTCGGGCCATCAATTCAACATTGGTGTGAAACCGAACCGCCATGCGTTGCACATCCCACGACAGCTCCTGCCCGACCTGCATCACTGGTTCATAGGGCAGCAAAACGGCTAAGGCGAAATTGCGGGCCATGGCCTCGCACAGCATTTCGCGGGCCTCCGGTCCGGCCTGTACTACGCGTTCGTCGAGGCATTTTTCATCCCACAGATCACGCAATTCCAAATGGGCAATTTGAATGGCCAAATGGAAACACCGTTGATCATCGCTTAGCAGCTCGCAAAGCAATAACCGGCGCGAATGTCGGTCAAAGCGTCGCTGGTATAGGTGCATCACATCTTCGGGCATAACCTTCGTGCGGATGCTGTGTAATTGTTGCAGGCGGGCCGTGAGTTGGCGAAACAGATCGCTGCGATCGATCCTAATCTCGGCACAGAACAACTCAGCCGCCTCTTCGATTTCCGAAAAATACCCCTCTTGCTCTTGTACGATTTCGCGCACGACTTCTTCGGGGCGCTCTCCGGCGGCACCCGGTATTGGCTCGTCAGACAACCGCTCGGTCAGACCGGCAAAGCTGTGCGATAAATTACGATAGGCCCGATGCAGCCGCACCAAGGCTTGCGCGCCCAAAGGATGCGTTTCATTCAGTTCTTTGAGGTCCGTATCATCCAGCCCCAGCGAAACCAACACCGGATCCGAAACCGCTTCGCGCAAAGCCAAAAAGGTACGCTGGTCCGGCTCTGCCGCGAACATGCCCAGATCAAGATCATAGGTTTCGACCAACCGGATCAACACTTGCGCGGTGACCGGTCGTTGATTGCGCTCCATCAAGTTGAGATAGCTGGCCGAAACGCCAAGTTCCTCGGCCATTCGCACCTGAGTCAGCTTCAAATCTTTGCGCAACCGTTTCAGCCGCGCACCCACAAATAGTTTCCGTTCTGCCATGTGGATATTATTTACAAGTATTACAACATTACAAGTTCTATTTTACAATCCTGACAACTGCACCCGAATTTTCTGGACGTATCCCGGCTTTTGCAGGACACCAGCCACAAGCAACAGACACGGCGAAAGTTCGCCAGCCAAAGGAGACATGCAAATGAGCAAAGATTTTAACAAACTGGTACCGGGCGCAGCAGCCGATCGGTTCAATGGGATTGAACGCAATTACGGCCCGGATGAAGTTGAAAAACTACGCGGCTCAGTACAGATCAGCCACACTTTGGCCGACCGGGGCGCCAAGAAATTGTGGGACTTGCTCAAAAGCGAGCCGTACATCAACGCACTGGGCGCGCTGTCCGGCAATCAGGCCATGCAGATGGCTAGAGCTGGCTTAAAAGCTATTTACTTGTCCGGTTGGCAAGTTGCGGCCGACAACAATACGGCTGGTGCGACCTATCCAGATCAATCGCTCTACCCAACCAATTCAGGGCCAGAACTAGCCCGCAAGATCAACCGGACTTTGCAACGGGCTGATCAGGTTGAACATTCTGAAGGCGGCGTAAAGCGCGATTGGTTCTTACCCATCGTGGCCGATGCCGAAGCCGGTTTTGGTGGCCCACTCAACTGTTTTGAGATTATGAAAGCCTATATCGAGGCCGGAGCGGCTGGCGTGCATTTCGAGGACCAATTGGCCTCTGAAAAGAAATGCGGGCATTTGGGTGGTAAAGTTCTGATCCCGACCAAGGCGCACATTCGCAATTTGAATGCGGCCCGTATGGCGGCGGATGTCAGTGGCGTATCCACTTTGATCGTGGCGCGCACCGATGCGGAAAGCGCCAAGCTGCTGACCTCAGACGTGGACGAGCGCGATCATGAGTTCATCGATTTTGATCAGGGCCGCACCCCCGAAGGTTTCTATCGCCTCAAAGACGGCACTGGCGTCGATCATTGCATCAAGCGCGGCCTGTCTTATGCGCCCTATTGCGATTTGATCTGGTGGGAAACCTCCAAGCCAAATCTGGATGATGCCAGACGTTTTGCCGAAGCGATCCAAAAAGAACACCCCGGCAAAATGATGGCGTATAACTGTAGCCCAAGCTTTAACTGGGAAGCCAATCTCGACAAAGAAACCATCGCGATATACCAACGCGAACTGGGTGCCATGGGCTACAAATTCCAGTTTGTGACTTTGGCCGGTTTCCATTCACTGAACTTTGGTATGTTCGAATTGGCTCGCGGTTATCGCGATCGCGGCATGGCAGCTTACTCAGAATTGCAGCAGGCAGAATTTGGCTCGGAACAATATGGCTACACCGCAACCCGCCACCAGCGCGAAGTGGGCACTGGTTATTTCGACGAGGTTGCCAACGCCATTTCTGGTGGCGAATCCTCAACCACCGCCCTGTCGGATTCAACTGAAGCCGATCAGTTCAAACACTAAGTTGCAAGGTCGGGCAAAATCTGCTCGACCTTACACCTTGTTCTACTTCGGAGCTGACGATGAGCGCACTGTCCAACCTACCCGCAGGGGTCACTGTCACCGGCAAAATTTCGACAGGGTTTGAAGAAATCCTAAGCCATGACGCATTGGCCTTTGTGGCTGATCTGCACAGGCGTTTTAATGGCGCGCGGCTGGACCTGTTGGAAAACCGCGAGGAAATGCAAGAGGCGCTCGATGCTGGGCTGGACCCGGACTTTGACTTTGACACGGCTGACATCCGAAATGGTGACTGGAAAGTACAACCCGCTCCGGCTGATCTGGCTGACCGCCGGGTCGAGATCACCGGGCCGGTTGACCGTAAAATGATCATCAATGCGCTGAACTGCGGCGCCAAGGTGTTCATGGCCGATTTTGAAGACGCCTCCAGTCCAACTTGGAGCAATATGATCGATGGCCAGATCAATTTGCGCGATGCTAACCGGCGCACCATTAGTTTTACCCACCCGACCAAAGACAAAACCTATCAGTTGAACGAGCAAACTGCCGTATTGGTGGTTCGGCCCCGGGGTTGGCATTTGGAAGAAGCCCATGTTCTGATCGATGGCGAACCGGTTTCCGGTAGCTTATTCGATTTTGGCCTCTATCTGTTTCACAATCACGCGGCATTGGTTGCTCTGGAGTCCGGTCCATATTATTACCTGCCCAAGTTGGAAAACGCCCAAGAAGCCCGGTTATGGAATTTGGTCATGCTGCATGCCCAATCCGCACTGGGTCTGACCGCTGGCACGGTGCGGGTTACCGTATTGGTCGAGACCATTTTGGCCTCGTTACAAGTTGATGAAATTCTTTATGAGTTGCGCGATCATATTTGTGGCCTGAACTGTGGGCGCTGGGATTATATTTTCAGTTATATCAAGCGGTTCAAAAACCGACCTGATAAATTACTGCCGGATCGGGCCGAGGTGCTGATGTCATCGCCATTTATGCACGCCTATTCACGCAATGTGATCGAGATTTGCCATCGTCGGGGGGCGCACGCCATTGGCGGCATGGCCGCACAAATTCCGGTTAAAAATGATGAAGAAGCCAATGCAGCTGCCTATGCCAAAGTCCGGGCCGACAAGCAACGCGAAGTGCGCGACGGCCATGATGGCACATGGGTGGCGCACCCGGGCATGGTCGCACTGGCAATCGAGGCGTTTGACGCACACATGCCAAACGCCAACCAGATCGAACGTCAAAATGGCTTTTCAACCGATGCCACGACTTTGACCACACCCAGCGCTGGTTCGATCACCATGGCCGGTGTGCGGACCAATGTGGAAGTTGGCATACTCTACGTGGCGGCTTGGCTAAACGGACAAGGCGCGGTGCCGATCCATAATTTGATGGAAGACGCCGCCACCGCCGAAATATCCCGCGCCCAACTATGGCAATGGCGGGTCCACAGCGCCAAGTTGGAAAGCGGCGCAGTGGTCGACAATACCTTGTTGGAGCAAGTGTTTGCCGAGGTGGATGAGCAATTCCAAAGTAAATTTGGCGAGGAATATGAAGCTCGCAAATTGGGAGCCGCAACCCGCATCATGAAACAAATGGTATTTGATGATGAGTTTGCCGAGTTCCTGACCCTGCCGGCCTATCAGCAACTGGTTTCTGCTTAGTTGTCCAATGTCAGTCCCCGGATTTAGTCCGGGGACCGGGCTGGGTTGACTGTACCAATCGCCAATAAATTGAGGCTTCTGGCGAATTCAGTCCCTGCACAATATGGGGTTCAACTCGCGGGTGTGTCCGATGCTTCGAGGCGCCCGTTGGGCGCACCTCAGCATGAGGTACGTGGTGGGATGTGGCTCGCTTCACTAAGCTCCTCATCCTGAGGTGCTGCGTAGCAGCCTCGAAGGATCGGCAACGGCCAAATTCGACATAAAAAAGGCCGGTCCGCGATGGACCGGCCTTTATCATTTGTATGCTTCTGCGACTAGAATTTGCCGCGCATGGTTGCGCCCCAAATTCGAGGCGCACCTGGGAACATGCTAAATGCGTCTGCACCAGCCAGTGGCGTATCGAATGCCACTTGGACATAGTCTTTATCAAACACGTTTTTACCCCACACTTCAAACGACCAATTTTCATCAACCTGTGCGATCGCAAAGCGTGCATTAAAAGTGGCAAATCCGTCTTGACGCTTGGCAGCATCCAGATCCGAACCCGTATTGTAACCAGACACCGCACGGCCATCAAAGTGTACCCGCCACAACAGATTGTCGTTGAATGGGCGCTCATAGGTGATCGAGGCATTACCGTACCATTTCGGGGACAGTGACATTTGCTGGCCGCTCAAATTGGCAGGCGTGCCGGCCTGTGTGCCATAGCGCGTATCGGAATAGGTAATCCCGCCTTGCAGGGTCAAACCATCAATGCTGGGCAAGAACAGCAATTCAAATTCAACGCCCTCAGATTTCACTTCTGGAACTGAATTCACCACAAATGATGTGCCAGTGAAGGTGTTCAGCTGGAAGTCATGGAAGGTGGATGAAAACACTGTAAAGTTGGCCAGCAGTGAATTGTCAAAGCTCTCAGTTTTCAAGCCAGCTTCGAACGTGTCCACCGTTTCTGGTGCAAAAGTGCTTTCCCACGGGGCCAATGAGCCTGGTGTTGCGCCGCCATCAAATTTACGATCTAGGTTCAAACCGCCAGCCTTGAAGCCGCGTGAGTAAGACGCATAGAGCATGGCATCATCGTTCAAACGAAATGCTGCTTTACCCGTTCCGGAAAGCTCACTTGAATCAATATTCTGAGAATGAACACCATTATCCAGACCGGAGCGCGCCCAAGGCAAACAAACCGTACCAACAACTGGTGCCAGCGCACCAGCACCACCGGCAATAGCACCAGCAACAGGATCTGCCCCAAAAATACCTTCATAGAAGGCACAACCAGGTGCATCGGTCGAGAATGTTGCGTCAACTGACTTGTCCTCATTGGTCCAACGCAAGCCGCCGGTCAGTGAAAATTGGTCGGTTACTTGCCACGTGTTGTGTGTGAACAAAGCAAAGGTCTTGGCCGAATGGTTATAGATATCTTGCAAGATACCGCCATTAACCGGCAGGTTCGAGCCAAATGGAACAACTTGCACACCGGGAACCCCAGCAACCACACCTGTGAAGTCAGCCACTGCGGTCGGGCTAGCTCCACCGGAGAGTAACAGGCCCACATAGGTTTCATAGGCAGCGCCCAGCCGGAAGGTATCGCGACGCTCCAACTGCTCGTCCATGTAGAAACCACCGATCAACCAATCCAGATTGCCGGTAGAACCTGCCAGACGAAGTTCTTGGGTGAAGGTTTTGAACTCATTACCGAACCCGCCATCACCCGGACGAAAGGCGATATCCGCATCGGTAAAGTCAGTGTCTTGGCCTTGAACGTTCTGCCACTTACGCCATGCGGTGATCGAAGTCAGATCCCCCATGGATGTATTCCAATTCATTTCGGCAGAAATACCTTTTTCTTCGATTTCTTGCTCAATACCGCGATTGTGAAACGCTGTGAACGAATCCCGTGGCAAGGCACGTGGTGTTGTGCCATCAAAGTTGACCGGCCCGGTGCCACCAATTGCATTGTTCAACAAGGAAGATGTGGTCACGGAGATCGGCACACCGGAACAACAGTTTTCGTTGCGTTCGCTAAAGTCACCGATGATGTTCAGTTTGAAATCATCATTCGGAGTGAATTCCAATTGCCCGCGAAACGTCAGGACATCCTGATCGTATGAGTCACCGCCCAAAGGCGCCAGATTTTGAACATACCCATCGCGCTGGCGTTTGGCCGCATAAATCCGAAACGCTGCGGTGTCTTTGTCGTTCAAAGGACCCGTGGCAAAAACCGAACCACCTTTGCCATCGTAATTGCTGATGGTGATCTCACCGCCATAGGACGCTTCATATTCTGGTCCCTTGGTAATGATGCTCAACGCACCAGCTGAGGTATTTTTACCAAACAGGGTGCCCTGTGGACCGCGCAGTAATTCGATGCGTTCAATCTCGCCCAGATCGCCAAACCCGACCGAGTTGCGTGAACGATAGACGCCATCAATAAAAATACCGGCTGAACTTTCCAGACCGGTATTGTCGCCTACTGTGCCCACACCGCGAATTCGAACCGTGGTTGAGGCTTCAGAAGAGGTAGAAGTAACCATCAGGCCCGGCGCAATCGCGATCAGGTCCTTAATATCCTGCACACCGGCATCCTTCATGGCCGCTTCACCAAACGAAGCCACGGCAACTGGAATATCCTGTTGGTTTTGCTCGCGCTTTTGCGCGGTAACCACGATGGTGTCGACGCCGCGCCGCTCTTGGGCTTGGGCCATTACAGGCACCATCAGCATAGCTAATGAGCTGGCTCCCAGCAAAACATGACGATAATTTGGTTGATTTTTCATGGCTCTCTCTCTTTTAGCCCACTTGGGGCGTCCCCTAATAAACCGGTATTTGCCACCTATTTTTCGGAGGGCAAATCACTAGCAGGTATAACTCCTCGCAAGTTATCAGTATTTCGAAGTGTGACGCCAGCCCTCAGACGTGTAACCGAGTATTTTATTCTTGTTTATCGACGATTGGTGTAATTGTGTACCAAAAATGGCCGCAAAAAGATGGAATTACCAACATATTGGAATCCTCTTGCCACTTGGCCGACCTCGACATTGACTTACATCTCGCCAAAACCAGTTGAGCGGTGATACAATGAGAGCACTGTCAATCTGAGAGCCAGAACCCCAATGAAACGAAAAGCCTACGAGCAAGAGTTGCGATCTTTACAGATCGAATTATGCAAATTGCAACGCCATATTGTCAAAACCGACGCGCGCCTGTGCGTGATTTTCGAAGGCAGAGATACGGCAGGCAAAGGCGGGTCGATCAAACGGGTCACTGCCAATTTGCCGCCCCGTGAAGTGCGTGCGGTCGCCCTACCCAAGCCCAATGAACGGGAGCGCGATAGCTGGTATTTCCAACGTTATATCCCGCTTATGCCAGCCAAAGGTGAAATCGTCTTGCTAGATCGGTCGTGGTATAATCGGGCTGGGGTCGAGCCGGTGATGGGGTTTTGCAGCGATGAACAACACCAGACCTTTTTAGCTGCCGTTCCGCATATGGAAGAAATTCTGAACCGCGATGGGATTAAACTGATCAAGTTCTGGCTGGATATTGATCGGGCCGAACAAGCCGAGCGTTTGGAAGCGCGCCGGGTTGATCCGTTAAAAACTTGGAAGCTCAGCCCGATGGATGCCGAAGCCCAAAAACGCTGGGACGCCTATTCGACGGCGCGCAATTCCATGCTCGAGCAAACAGATCATCCACACGGGCGCTGGACCGTGATCGAAGCCACTGACAAACGTAAAGCCCGCTTGGCGATCATCCGTCAAATTTTACAGAGCTTCGCCTATGACGAGTGCGAACCAGACTTAATCAAACCACGCGGCAAGACAGCTCGTAGCTTCAGCCCGGATATGCTGCAAGACGGCAGCTTACACCCATAAAGGTATGCATTAAAGTGACTATTCAAAAAATGAAGAGTTATCTATATGGATTTTTTCAATTTTAATTTCATCGGTACCGGCACCACCTAAGATACGAAAGAACACTCTTGCAGGATAGGAATCTGAAAATACGACCGGATCATCCGAATTAGGATCGTATTGCAGTGTCACATAAACAAATGCTGGCGCAACAAACTCCCCATCTCCGACCTTTACTGTAGAAAGCCCATCAACCGACAAACCATCCAACTGAGTAGCCGAAGATAGCTCTGCCATCGGATCCCAATCTGACGTATCGGCCAGTTCATAACGACTCGCCGCTTCCGAAAGTCGATCATGGATATTATCTAGCAATTCCTCTGCCTCAGGAACTACTGGTATAAATTCAGCATTAGCCATTTTTCTCACCAACATAAACAACACATAGCGTATCATGCTTTGTCAACATGGGCATTAGATATTCATATTCTACGTTAAACAAGGTCTAAGCCATTTTTGTAACGCCATTCAAGTGTCGCGCTCAAACCGTCAATATCCGCCATCAGAAATGCCGCATCTACACCTAAACTGTACAAGTCTCTAAGGAACCTTTTTTTGAAGTTGGATTTAATCTCGAATGTTTCTGTTTTATTTCTGAGCCTCCATGATTTTTCTGGCTCATGATGAACCGAAAACAAACCCTTCTGCGTCGCCAATCTCGGCACCAAAATCGACGGAGCCAGAAATTTTGTTTCCTCAATATTGAGTGGATCGGGAATACCTTGTTCTAAATTAAACAGGCCTACATTTTTGGTATCCACAGCTACCACTTCACCTAGAGCATCTGGATTATTGTAACAGGCGAAATATGCAGCAGCCAACGGATTAGATGTCCAGTCTAGCAATCGAGTGGGTAAACCGTGATGTTGTGCCAACGAAAGCCAATCCCAGTCAGACAATCCATTGCTTTCAGGAACGTAAGGGCGGGCGCTTCGTTTGAAGGCTCGCAATAGCTGTAGTTCTTTTTCTGGTGTATACTGTCTCTCGCGACCAACTGAAGATTTTAATGTCCAATGCTTCCCTTGGCCACGAAACACCCATCTTGGCGCTGGATGGCTTTGACACCACTCAACGAATTCAATCCACGCCTTTTGGCCAGCTAATCGCCGCTTGGAGCTTTCTTCAATCCTTTTCTGCTTGGCCGTATTAATTATCAATTGACGCTCCTCTTACTCCAGTTTATTTCATCATTTCATCGCGCAAGGCTTTGAATTCATTGCCTTCGTACCAGTTCGGCCAATTGCCCTGATGGGACATGTCTTCGCCAACTAGATACATAATGTCAAAGTCCTGGGTCATGCCGGAAATATCCCAATCATCTGAATACTCGTCAGATACTTTGTGATAATTGTCAGTTCGGTAAATTTGCCCAAGCTTTTCACCAGCCTCCTTGCCTCCAACGATCAGGTCAGAACCGCCGCCGCCATACAGCATTGGCACGCCTTTTTTAGCCACCGAAATATGATCCGAGCGATAGAAATATCCGGCTTCTGGCGTTTGATCCGGGATCAGGTGCTTGCCATGCAAGGCGGCTTTTTCCTTCAAGATATCTTCCATCTCTGAGGAACCAAAACCAACCACTTCCATGTCGTGCGAACGCGGTGCTGGCAACATCGCATCGATATTGATACCACCAACAATCTGGTTCAGCGGGATAAATGGGTCTGCGGCAAAATAGGCCGAACCCAACAGACCGGATTCCTCAGCCGTGACCGCGAGGAACAAAATGGAACGATCCGGAGGGGTTTCCTGCTGCACGAACGCATCGGCAATGGTCAAAATCCCGGCGATACCCGTCGCATTATCAACTGCACCGTTATAAATGCCATCTTCGCCCTCTGCGACGTCCTTTTTGCCCAGATGATCCCAATGCGCGGTGTAGAGCACGTATTCGTCCGGGTGAGTTGCGCCTGGTAAAACACCAGCCACATTGCGCGAGGCCAAGTGTTTGATCTCGGTTTGCACGTGGCCACCCAAAGTTACACCTTCCATCAGCGATGGTTTGAAACCCGGCTTACCAGCCGAATCGCGCAATGCCTCATAATCATGTCCGGAATCAGCGAACAGCTTTTTCGCGCCGTCGAACGAAATCCAACCTTCGAGCTTGGTCCGGTTGGCTCCACCATCAGGACGTTCCAGATCATATTGCGCGCCGGCCCAACTGCCTGACACGACCTCCCATGGATAACTGGCCGGAGCCGTTTCATGGACAATAATGGCAGCCGCCGCACCTTTGCGCCCGGCTTCTTCGAATTTATAAGTCCAACGACCATAATAGGTCATGGCCTTGCCATTAAA
>JAJFFR010000124.1 GCA_021776555.1 Robiginitomaculum sp. | reverse complement strand
CAGAAGCTTCCAAGATGTTGGTTACATCGGTTCGAATGGCGATGTATTTGACGATCTGTCCGGATTTATCTTTAACTGGAGCGATCAGAGTTTTGACCCAATAATGTGACCCGTCTTTGGCTTTGTTCTTGATCGTACCACGCCAAATTTTTCCGGATTGAATCGTTTGCCACATTCGTTTGAAGAAAGAGTCGGGATGAAATCCTGATTGCAATAAGGAATGCGGCGCCCCGATCAGTTCTTCGCGGCTGTATTTGGATATGCGAATGAAATTATCATTTACATAGGTGATGTTCCCCTCAAGGTCGCTTTCGGCAATGATCGAATGCCAACTGGACGCTTGTGCAATATATCCCTTGACTAAAGGAGAGCGTTCAAGCGGGTGGTCGATTCCTGTGGGTTTTTCAGATTTGGTAGAGGGAATTGAGGGCAAAACCACCGGTGGTTCTTCAAGAACCTTGTTCAGTCTTTGCTGTAATTGTTTGAACTCATCCATAAACTGAATTTACTTTCATTACCTAACGCTACCTGAGGTAGTGAAATTAGGTTTCTGAAATATAAACGTTAGTCTTAGAAAGAAAAAAAACTAACAAAAATAGGTAATCCGTTAAACCAAACGGCTTTGTTTTATCGCAGCTTCAATAAAACTGGCAAACAGCGGGTGTGGCTCAAAGGGGCGAGATTTCAATTCAGGGTGATATTGTACGCCAATAAACCAAGGATGGTCCCGAATTTCCATGATTTCGGGTAACAATCCATCTGGTGATTTACCCGAGAACGAAATACCATATGGTTCTAAAATGGATTCTAATCGGGCATCTACTTCATATCGATGCCGATGTCGTTCTTCGATTTGTGTGACTCCATAAATCGCGGCGACCCTTGAACCCTCGGTAAGCTTAGCAGGATAAGCGCCCAGACGCATGGTGCCGCCCAAATCGTCTTGGCCGCTGCGGCTTTCTTTGGTGTTACCCTTGGTCCATTCGGTCATCAAGCCAACAACAGGAGTGCCCTGATCATTGTTTTCGCTCGATACGGCGTCCGAAATACCGGCTAGATTGCGCGCCGCCTCTATCACCGCCATTTGCATGCCATAACAAATCCCAAAATATGGGATATTGCGTTCTCTGGCATATTTGGCCGCACAGATTTTTCCCTCGGCACCGCGTTCGCCAAAGCCACCGGGAACCAAAATTCCGTGGACACCGTCCAGAGCTGAAAGTGCTTGGTCTTCGGTTTCAAAGCTCTCGCTTTCAATCCATTTGATTTTTACTTTGACAGTATTGGCGATACCCCCATGAACCAAAGCTTCCATTAGGGATTTATAAGCGTCCGGCAGCACAGTGTATTTTCCAACCACGGCAATGGTTACTTTTCCATCGGGGTGATTGACCCGGCGAGATATTTCTTGCCAGCGAGATGCATCAAGTTTTGGTGCATCTTTAACGCCAAAATGTTCCAGCACGATTTTATCCAGCCCCTGCTCGTGATAGGCTAATGGAACATCATATATAGAGCTTGCATCATAGGCTGGGATCACCGCTTCTTCGCTGACATTGCAAAATAGTCCGATCTTTCTTCGATCGCTTGTCGGCAATTCATATTCGCTGCGGCATAACAAAACATCGGGTTGGATACCGATCGAGCGCAATTCTTTGACGGAGTGTTGTGTTGGCTTGGTTTTTAACTCACCGGCAACTTTGATGAATGGCAAAAGAGTTACATGTAAATAAAGGGTTTTGTGCCGACCAATCTTCAGGCCAACTTGGCGGATAGCCTCAAAAAACGGCAATGCCTCGATATCTCCAACGGTTCCGCCGATTTCGCACAGTACGAAATCCACATCGCCCGCATCGGATAATACAAAATCCCTGATTTTATCGGTGACATGGGGGACCACTTGTACGGTTGCGCCCAGATAATCGCCCCGGCGTTCGGCTTCGATAATTTGTTGGTAAATACGTCCAGTGGTAACATTGTCGCTCTGACAGGCAGCTACGCCGGTAAAGCGCTCATAATGCCCTAGATCAAGATCGGTTTCAGCTCCGTCATCGGTTACAAACACCTCTCCATGTTGATAGGGAGACATAGTTCCCGGGTCCACATTCAAATAAGGGTCAAGTTTTCGCAGGCGTACAGAATATCCGCGTGCTTGCAACAAGGCACCAAGTGCAGCGGACGCTAAGCCTTTTCCAAGTGAAGAGACCACGCCGCCAGTTATGAAAATATACCGGGACATGGGAGAGCACTCTATCGTAGATTCGCCTAAGATGAAAAGAGGAACCTGATAACAAGTTATTCAGGTTCGGAGTTTTCCACAGGTTTTTCAACTTCTGGTTCAACCGCCGGGTCAACCTCAAGGGTCGAAGAAACTGGTATTTGTTGCTGCCCGATAATCTCGCTATCCACGCCGTCTTTGCCCCAATTGGGTATTACCGTCAGTAGGATCGACATGACGAAAAACCCAGCGCCAAGAAACCCTGTAGTGCGGGTCAGCAAGTTGGTTGCGGCCCGTCCAGACATCAATCCGCCTGGACCTCCACCGCCAATCCCTAAGGCTCCGCCCTCGGAACGCTGCAATAAAACGGCAATGACCAGCGCAACACTGATCAAAAAATGGATAGTCAACAGAACTGAAGTCATGCGGGGTCTCGGATAAAATTGGGTCTAGAACAATCGCCACTTGGCGAAGCGGCTTCTAATAACTCATGCTTGCGCAGAAGTGAAGCCGCTAATCATCTGTTGTTGCAGTTTGTTCCGCAGGGCATCGATCGTGTTTTGGACTTCTGTGGTGTCAGTGCCAACGTCTTCGCCGCCTGCAAATGCGGTATAAGCTCCCAGCGCCAATTCTCGAACTAGTTTGAACTGTTTTTCGGATTGTTCTTCAGGGTCCATCAAATCTGTAGTGATTTCTATCAAGGCGCCGGCCAGTTCAACAGCATCAGGTGCGCCGTGCCCGCGTAATCTACGACGTAACTCCCTAGCAACCGCATCTATTTCTTCAATATCCAGCGCCTCGCCCGCAATCGGGTCATCAATTTTCACTTGCATTGAGATGACAATTTTCATGGCCAATCGGCGAATTCGTTCTTTGGCCACTTTTGCTTTGGTAGCCAAAATTTCCTCTTCAATTTTTTTATCAGAGATCGGACTGCCTTCAGCGGCGGCTTTTAGGGTGTTTGGCGGCGCAAAAGGAGTGATGCTGCTTTTTTCGCGCTCGCTATCATTGCGCCTGTCGGGTCCGACATAATCACTGGTCACCACAAAGTCTTTGCGATTGGCAATTAGAACTTTCAACCGGTTTTTAATTTGACTAGTCGAAAAGGGTCGAAGCAAGATATCATCAATCCCGCAATCGACCAGATTCTGGAGGTGCTCAGTTTCTCGCCCCCAACTGGTGCTGATGGTGACAACAAAGGGGTTGTTTCCCACTTCCCCCACCCTGATTTTCCGCATCAAATCACCGACCGCGCCGCCAGCGTCGTGGGTTTCGGCAACGATTAAATCAAACTTTTGAGTTGAGACTGCTTCAGAAAATTTTGCAAATTCGGTAATCATGTCGATATTGGTGAACTCGATCTCGACCAGCGACGCGCGGGAAACCATCAAATTATGCCGGGCCGGATCAAA
>JAJFFR010000123.1 GCA_021776555.1 Robiginitomaculum sp. | reverse complement strand
CGACGCAGCACCAATCAATTGGTGCTCAGCCCGCAAAATGGCCCCATAGCGATCTTCGAAACCTTTGGCGCGTCGCGCCTTGGGCCGAAAAGTTTTTTTCTTTTTATTCTGCGCCATCGTTTGGCCTCTTGTTTATCTCATCTAGCAGGTTTTCAGATGAAGCGTCCTGTCCTGACGGCGCACTGCCAGCTAGTCTTTGCTCCATCTTGACGGCCAGAACCTTGCCCAGTTCGACGCCCCATTGATCAAATGGGTTGATAGAACACAATTGTGCTAAAATCACCGTCTCATGTTCGTAAAATGCCAATAAACTGCCCAAATGATAGGGCGACAATGCATCCAACAAAATACTGGTCGAAGGGCGATCCCCGGTAAAATTCTTGTGTGGGTTTTGCTGGTCAGTTTGACCAACCATTAGGGCGCTGGATTGGGCCAACATATTAGCTAATAACGTCCTATGTTGCTCAGGGGCATTTTCGGCATCTTGAATAATTCCAATAAAATCAACCGGCACTGGTTCTGGCCCCTGATGCAATGCCTGAAAAAACGCATGTTGAGCGTTGGTTCCCACATCGCCAAAGATGGTTGGCGCAGCAGTAAACTGCACTGGTGCGCCGTTGGCTTGCACGCCCTTACCATTGGATTCCATCACCAATTGCTGCATCCAGTTGGGCAATAGCCCCATCCGCGCACTGTAGGGAATGACCGCTCGCCCCGGCATTTGCAAAAAATTCAAATTCCAGAACGAGATTAGGGCCGAAAGCGCGGGTAGGTTTTGCGCCATTGGTGTTTGCAAAACGTGAGCGTCCATCGCTCGCGCACCGGTCAGAAATTCTTTCCAGACATCCACGCCCAAACTAGCCATCGCGCTTAATCCCACTGCGGACCACAGAGAAAACCGGCCACCAACCCAATCGGCAAACTCAAAAACATGGGCCGGGTCAATGCCAAATTCTACGGCGCGATCGGCTCGCGCACTGACCGCAAATACCTGCATAGCAATGGCGGACTCTCCGATACCGGAACGCAACCAGTCACGAGCCACCCGTGCATTGGTCAATGTCTCGACAGTCGAAAAAGACTTCGATACCACCAACACCAACGTGCTGGCCGGATCTAGCCCAGCCAATGCATCATTGATCTCTGCCGGGTCGATATTGGCCACAAAATGCACTTTCAAACCCAGATCAGCCGAGTTGTGCAGGGCTTGCAAGACCAGCTCTGGCCCCAGATGGGAACCACCAATACCGATATGAACAATATCGGTAATTTTCTGGCCGCTGGCCCCGGTAAACTTGCCGACACGAATTTCATCGCAAAGGTTTTGCATTCGGGTCAAATTGGCGGCGATCTGGTCGGATACGTTTTGGCCCAAGGCAAAGCGTTCCTGCCCCAGTTCAGCCCGTAACGCCATGTGTTGTGCGGCCCGACCTTCTGTTGGATTAACCGCCTCCCCGGCATTCATTTTTTGCAAGAAATCCGCAATGCCACGTTCTTTGGCAAAATCCAGCAGGACGCCTAACGCCTCGCCATCCAGTTTTTGCTTGGAAAAATCGACAAGTAAGCCATCCATTCGATGGCTGAGCCGGTCCACGCGCTTCGCATCAGCTAAGAACATTTCGGATAACGATACCTGTTTGATCCGCGCCGCAGCCTTTTCAAGCCGGGCTAATGTGTCATATCTATCCATCACCCTTTGAACCGCACCCCGGCCAAAGGATCAAGCCAAAAGGCGGAAAATGCAGGAGCACCCATACGATGCGTAACTTCTTGATGATCCTTGTCGCAATCGCCATGATTGCAACTATCTGGCTGTATGTCGTGCCGGGCAAACAATTTGCTGATGCGCCAAATACGCCGGTCACCATACAAGACGAGCCGGAACAACAAGCCGTATTGGTCGGTACGCCGCCCGAAACATCCCTGCCCTATGCCGAGCTTTTGCGGCTAGGGGATGAATTGGCTGAGATCAGCCGGACCCGCGAAAAGCTGGCGGTGCAATCTGCCTTTGCTCCCGCAGAGTCGACCAAGGGTTGGAGCCAAGCATTTGGTTCATTTTCTGCCCTAGCCAAAGCAGAAGCCGCCGCAATCGACCAAAAAGATGGCCCGCATGATCTGGCTTGTATTTTCCGGGGCATGGCCGCCGATGCCACCCAAAAGCTGGAACAATTGGAAGCGGCCAATACACGCGGCGAACAGGCACCGGTGTGGCGCGATGCGGGTTTTCTGTTTGAAGACCTACGCGCTGTGTTAGTTCCGACCGATGGAACACCGCAAAAAGGAAACCAATATGAAGGAAAAACCTGTCCAGTAGATGATGGGTTTGACTAGAGTATCGTGCGATCTATTGCCCTCTTTTGTCATCACACGGCTTGTCCGGGTGATCCAGTAAATCTCGCAATTATCATTTTTTCCCATGAGGACACGTCTGCTGGATTGCCCGGACAAGCCGTGCAATGACAGGTAAGGGTGATGCTAATTAGACGTGATCTTTTCTAGACAATCACCGCTGCGGCAGCCAGTAATCCGGCGCACAACAGCCCCGCGAAAAACCAATATTTTCTGCGTTTGCTCATCGGGGTAGTATTCCCACCGCAATGACTCAATGCCATGCGGCAAATTGCCAGACTTAACCGGTTACGCCCAACGCGGTTTCAACAATGCCCGGTGTCAGCATTTGCGGCAGGATTTCCGGGTTTGGGTCACCGGGGTGATAGACCAGATAAAGCGGCACACCAGCCCGGCCATGACGGGCCAGTTCCGCCGCGATCACATCATCGCGCCGCGTCCAATCGGCAGTCAGAAAAACGGCATTTCCCTTGGCAAAAGCCTTGGCAACTCGTTTGCCCGACAGCGCGGTGCGTTTATTAAACTGACAGGTCACACACCAATCGGCGGTGAAATCGACAAAAACGGTTTTGTCTTCGCTTCGCAATTGCGCAACCAAAGCCGGGGACCAGACCTGTGGCTCCAATGCCGAAACATCGCGATTGGCCAAGCCATTGGAAATCATAAACAGAGCCGCGACACCGGCAATTATCGCTGATGATTTTCCAATCCGCTCGCCCTTCCATGCCCAAAAGGCAAAGCCAATCAACAAAAACGCAATCAACATGGCGGCAATGGCTATTGTGCCAGACAAAGAGCCGACAACCCAAACCAGCCAGATCGCCGCGCCAAACATTGGAAAGGCCATCAACTGATGGAACCGCTCCATCCAAGCACCGGGCTTGGGTAAAAACCGTAACAGGCCGGGACGCATCGAAAGCAAGGTGAACGGTGCCGCAAAGCCGAGACCCAATGCGAAAAACACCAGCAACGAAACTGGCGCGCTTTGGGTTAACGTGTAGCCCAAGGCCCAACCCATCGCCGGGGCCGTACACGGTGAAGCGACCACCACGGCCAACACACCGGTGAAAAAGGCGGCGGTATTTCCGTCGCCTTGGGTCAGGGAACTACCCACCCCCATCAGACGCCCGCCGATCTGGAACACACCCAACAGGTTCAAACCCAGCACAAAGAACAACACCGCCACCGCCGCAACAACGGGCGGATATTGCATTTGAAAGCCCCAACCAACTTGTTGTCCGCCAGCTTTTAAGGCCAACATCAATCCGCCTAATGCCAAGAAAGACAACAAAACGCCGATCAAAAACAAGATCCCGTGTTTACGGATTTTGGCAGCTTCTTCATGCGCCACCGAAACAAAGCTCATCACCTTCATCGACAAAACTGGAAACACACAAGGCATCAGATTGAGCAATACGCCGCCAAAGAACGCAAAGAGTAAGGCCGTAATCAAACCACCGGAATTACTGCCTTCTGGCGCACTTGCCTGCAAAGCTGGATCAAGGTCCGCACCGGTATTGGCTGGAATTAATTCCGCATCCAATGCCAGATGCCAAGCCTTGGCTGACTTGCCTTCGCCGACAATCAACACGCCTTCAAGATTTTCCAGTGTGCCGCGTTTCGCTCGAAACCCCGGCTTGGTCCATAAGGTAAAGCCGTCCGAGCCAGAACTCATGGTCTGCCCCGCGCTGTGTTTAACTGCCCCGGTATCTACTGGGAAAAACTGGGCGGTTTGGTTTTTGCCCTGCGGTAGCTGGGCCAAGGTTCCAGCAAAATGAAACCGGACCTGTTCCCCGGTCAGCGAAAACCCGGCAAGTAACTGATCGGTTGATACTATTTTGGGCAGCCCCTCCAAGGCTTGATTGATCCGCGCACTGTTTTTAGGAATTTCATCGACCAAACCCGCCGTGCCGCCGGTGCCGTTTAAGGTCAGTTTCAGTTCTGCCTGCTCCGGCACGCAAATATCTTCGCAAACCAGCCAAGTTGCAAACCCGGTGATTTCAAATGGGCCTTGCGTTGCAAAATCTGGCCCAGCCACAAAATGCATTGGATACAAGGTCTTGCCCTCATAGCCATAATTGACCAGTTCGCCCAAGGGTATGGCTTTCGGAGTGGGCCAAACAATGGCCCCGGCGCTCAAGCCGGTCGGCAATTCCCAGCGAACATCGGTGGCCAAGCCGGCATCGCCCGGATTGATCCAATACGAATGCCAGTGATCGCGCAGCTCCAATTCCAGAGCCACGTCGAACCTGTCTCCGGCTGAAATGTTCTGTTGCGCCGACAAAATTTCAGCGCGAGCATTTTCTGTTTTGACCGGATTGGCCAGAGCCGGATTGACCATCAATAGCAATAATAAACTTGCGATTAGGGTACGCATGGGTTTCTCCGGAATTCCATTAGTCCTTACAATTGTCAGGGTCTTACACAAGTCCAGAGGCTTTCACCAGCAGCCTCGCGCATCTGTGATCGGGTTTGATCAATCCTGTACCAACTCACCAGCCAGTGCTTGTTTGATCAGCCCAATGGTTTTTGCCCGGCCAAAGATAGCCACAAAAGAGCCAAAACGCGGGCCAGTTTTCTGACCCAACAACACTTCGTAGAGCGCCGAAAACCAGTTGCGCAAATTCTCAAATTCGGCAGCCTTGCCGGCAGCAAAAACTTCCGTTTGCAAAAGCTGCCCGTCGCGGGTTCCTTCGGGAAGCGCTTCCAGGCGGCTAATCAAATCCAGCATGGCTGCTTTTTCGCGGGCGTCCGGCATCCGAAATTGCTTTTCCGGTAGCACAAAATCCCGAAAATAAGTAATGGCAAAGCCGATCAACTGATCGACCAGCGGATGGGTTTTGGCGCTTGCCCCGTCCACATAAGCCGACACAAAGCCCCACATTTGCTCCGCAGTTTCTGCCGAAGCTGCCGAAGCCAAATTAAGCAATAATGAAAAGGAAACCGGCGAGGTTTCGCTTGGCGGATTGCCGTCATGAATGTGCCAAACTGGATTACCCAACTTTGCTTTGTCATCTTGCCCGGCAAAGGCGGCCAGATGCTGCAAATACTCGTCTGTGTTTTTAGGGATTACATCAAAGAACAGTTTTTTGGAGGTTTTGGGCTTCTGAAACATGAAATGCGATAGACTTTGTGGCATGCCATAGGTCAGCCAGTCTTCGACCGACAGACCATTGCCTTTGGATTTGGAAATCTTTTCGCCAGCCTCATCCATGAACAATTCATAGTTAAACCCGTCCGGTGGTTTGCCACCCAGCGCCCGGCAAATTTTGGAAGATTGATGCACAGACTCGATCAAGTCTTTGCCCGACATTTCATAGTCGACCTGCAAGGCAGTCCAGCGCAACGCCCAATCCGGCTTCCACTGTACTTTGACCTGCCCGCCGGTAACTGGAAGCTCTTTTACTTTGCCGTCCACATCTTCAAACGTGATGGTTCCCGCTGCGACATCACGGTCCAAGGTTGGCACCTGCAAAACTTGACCAGTGGTTGGGCTGATCGGCAAAAACGGCGAATAGGTTGCTTGTCGCTCGCCCCCTAAGGTGGGCAGGATAATGTCCAATACCTGTTGATAGCGAGCCAGCATGATCAACAACGTCTGGTCAAATTTACCAGAGGCGTAGACATCGGTCGATGACATGAATTCGTAACCAAACCCAAATCCATCCAAAAAGTCGCACAACCGGGCATTGTTGTGCGCGGCCAGACTTTCGTGGGTTTCAAACGGATCGGGTACCTTTGATAGCGGCAGCCCCAGATGTTGGTTCAACATTTCCTGCTGCGGCAAATTGGGTGGTACCCGTCTGAACCCGTCCATATCGTCAGAAAAGGCGATCAATCGGGTCTCAAACGCCCCATCGGTCATCACCTCAAAAGCATGGCGCACCATCGAGGTACGCGCCACTTCGCCGAATGTGCCGATGTGCGGCAAACCAGACGGACCATAGCCCGTTTGAAAGACCACTTCGCCATTGGTTCGACCCTGCCGTTTCAGGCGTTTGACCAGCAATCGAGCCTGTTCAAAGGGCCACGCTTTGGCAGTTTGGGCTAGTTGTGCAAGTTCACTCATCAGGGTCGCCTTTTGGTTTTGTTGGCTTCGGTTAGCCATGGATCAGTCCGAGGTCAAGAAATCAACGCTGTTTTTCAGCTTTCCATTGTTTTGCCGGGTCAAACGTTAACACCTTGGAAACCATGATCGGGTGATTTTGGTACATCTTTGTATTCACGATTGTCGGAACCAGTTATGGGTCGCGCTACTGGAATTATGTTTGTTGCCATTTACGGCCTGTTGGCTTGCGTGACCGCATTGACTTTGGTCCGGCTGATGGGTGTGTCCATTTCCTATGCCAGTATGATGGGTGGCATCGTTTTTCTGGCCGCCACGCAAGCCCACGCCTTTGCGGCACGGGCCATTGATCGCGAAGAAACACAAACCAGCATCAAAACCCTGCGCGAGCGGATATCTGGTTTAACCGCTGAGTTGGGAATTGCCCGGGATCAATTGGGCCGGCTGGCCAAGTCCGTTGAGGAAGAAACCGTACACCGCAATCAAGCCATTGTGTCCGAAGTGCAGGTGATCGAAGATTTGATCGAAAATATGGGTCAGGACTTTTCCACGCGGTTGGCCGAAAACGGTCGGGTTGCTGCGGCCAAAGCAGACGAAGTCCACGGCGGTGAAGATCGCCATTTATTGCTGACACTGGTTCGTGAAGCCCTTGAAGCTGGTCGCGTCGAGTTGCACTTGCAACCGATCGTTTCCCTGCCACAACGCAAAACCTACTATTATGAAAGTTTCACTCGCCTGCGCGATCACGAAAACAACGTGATCATGCCGAGCGATTTCTTGCGGGTTGCCGAACCCGCCGGATTGGTTTCGGTAGTTGATAACTTATTGCTGTTCCGTTGTGTCCAGATTGTCCGGCGGCTGACCCAAAAAGATCGACGGATTGGTATTGTTTGTAACATTTCACCCGACTCATTGGGCGACGAAGAGTTCTTCCCACAATTCCTTGATTTCATGCGGCAAAACTCGGACCTGTCTGGTTCGCTGGTTTTTGAAATGGGCCAAAAGGATTTCGTAAATCGTTCAGTCACTCAAGCCCGCAATATGGGTCGTCTGGCTGATTTTGGTTTTCAGTTCTCTATCGACAAAGTCGAAACCATGGATTTCGATTTGGCCGACATGCAACGGGCCGGGGTCAAGTTCTTAAAAGTCGGGGCCGAGCTGCTTCTGACGGCAGTACATTCGGCCAAAGGCGGCGCACTGCCTAATGCCCCAGACATCCGGGTTGAGGATATGGTACCATACTTAGCCCGCTTTGGGATCGAATTGATCGGCGAAAAGGTCGAAGACGAAGCCAGCGTCGTAGAACTGCTGGAGATCAATACCAGCTATGCACAGGGCCATTTGTTTGGCGCACCGCGCCCGATCCGCGAGGAGTTTCTGCAAGAGGCCGATGAACCCTTAAAAATGGCAGGGTGATCACTCTATCACTTATTAAAAAAGCCCCGGTACCGAGTACCGGGGCTTTTTGTTTCAGGAAGTCTAGCGCGCCAAGACAGCGGGCATGCCAGGCAATGGCCCAAGTTTCAGAGCAAATGCGCCTGCACCTAAAAAGATTTGTGCCAAGACGGCTAAACTCAAAAAGGCCGGATATTCCCAACCACCATTCGGTGCGTTGAATACCCAACCATTGCCCATATGCACAAAAACGGCACCTAGGGTAATGGGCAGTAATGTAAGCGAAGTCAGTCGGGTATAAGCGCCGCTCAATAAAACCGCCCCACCCAAAATTTCACCAACCATCACGGGCCAAGCTAAAAACCCCGCAAAGCCCACGCTTTCAAAAAAGCCAATGGTGCCAGCCGGCGTAAAAACCAGCACCTTTAGCAGACCGTGCGCAATAAACATGATGCCCAGCCCAATTCGTAATATCCCTGCTCCGGTCTGGTGTGCCGATTGTTCTGTCATTTTAATCTCTCCAATTCTCCCGCCAGCCCG
>JAJFFR010000122.1 GCA_021776555.1 Robiginitomaculum sp. | reverse complement strand
ATGGTGCTGGCCTTTTTAAGGCCTTCTTGGACTTGTTCGAAGAAGCCGTTTTCCCGGGCCAGTCGGGCCAATGCCCCCACCGGAGCATCATTCAATAACGCATGGACAAGGATCAGGCGTGCTTTGGTTGCTTTTGCGATCAAACAAGCATGTTCCAGTGCATTGCGCGATGGCTGGCCACCATCAAGGGGAACCAGAATATTTTTGTATTCCATAGCAGTACTCCCATATATCTGATCAAGGATACGCAGTCAGACAACGAACGCAACGGGCAAATTGCCACAAGTAAATCTGAAACGAACGCTCCGGCCAAGACATGAATACATGCCGGAGCCGGAGCGATCTTAAACCTTTGAACGGTTCAATTGATTGTGGTTTAGCCGAATAGCTTGATGAGTTCGTTGACCACCAACACGCCCAGCGCCAATGAAGACAGCATGAACAAGCTCCAACGGTGCATGACCTTGTGATAAATGCATTGCACTAGTGAGTGCAAAATCCGTAAGATGACATAAGCCCAAGCCGCATAAATCGCCGTTTGATCCACATGCCCCATCAACGCAATGGCAATGGCCGCCGCATAGAAAATGGTCGGTTGTTCCATCAAATGATTGTAATTGGCCGCAACCTGACGGGCGCCAAGCGGCAGTGCGGCGCTTAAGTCTTGATTGAGGCTGTCATCCGGTTTGATCTTCGCTTTGCTCATCGCTGGAATGCGCTTGGCATAAAGCCAGATCAAAATGAATAATGTCCAACCCACCAGCACCATGACCGGTGTCAGAATTTCAGTGTTTTCCATAAAATTTCCCCCTTACCGAGCGAATCAATTCCGCTCTTGGCAATAGACTACCGTCAAATTTGCCATTCAACCAAGCAAATGCCGGGCGCCAGTTTACCTCTCATACCGACCTTCTCCCCAGCGGGGAGAAGGGGTGCAGCTGAAATGCCACGTCTCGAACTCCCTCTCCCCTCAGGGGAGAGGGCGGGGGTGAGGGGGAACAAATGCAAATGTGTAAGAAGGAATGGCTCGGCTTTATCGCCCGAGGGTAAAGGTCAGCGCCGCATAGTTTTCAACGTCTTCGGAGTTGAGCTGGCGCACCCGCGAATAAACATCCGTTTCGCGCCGTACATAGGCCAAGGACAAGTTGGCCCGGCCAACCCGTAACGCGACCCCGGCCTGTGCATCACCGACCAATACTTTTTCTTCCAATCGCAAACCATCGCCAAACGAACCATTACCGCCCGGCTCATAAGTCAACGCCTCGGCTCCACCACCGGCAAATACATACCAGTTGCTTTGCGAGTTTCTGGGTTCATGTAAATTTTGACCAATGGAGACCAAAGCTCCCAGCCGCGTGGCGCTGCCCTCTGGCCCAATGGCCATCGAAGCGCGCGGGGTAATGCCAATATCCAAACCGCCCAGTGCCGAAACCGCCACAAAATTGCGCTGGTAATCTACCGCCAAGCCTTGCTCATGCCCAAAGTTCTGATGACCCAGATAAGTGTTCAGGCGAGCCAGTTGCGCCGCATCGGTGTTTTGGCCGTCCAGCCGTTGCTGCGGATCGTATAATTTAACCGTCCAACCAGTATCCACCGCGCCAGTAGGGGCGCTCGGCAGGTTGCTGGCCGGTTGGGCTTGTAATTGGTTCAAATCGTACGGGCTGTGCTCCGGTTCCGGGCCGGTCGAGGGCCTAGGCAATGTAGTCAAAGCGACCGACGCTTGTGCTGATCCCGCCACCGGAACACGATCTGGTTGCAGCTGACTTTGCGCGATCAGAGATTTCGTAATACTAGAGGCACGCAGTCCAAGACTTGCGGTTTTGGGTGGTTCAAGCGTTTGTTCGCCAGCTGCCGCCCGCATCCAATTGTGCGAACAGGCGCTTAACGATAGCAATCCGGCCAAAGCAATGCCCCGGGTGATCTTCACCTTGGTCGATTTGCTTATGCGCGCGTGCCATTCCATGGCGGTAAGTTAGCCCAAGAACATTTAACAAATTACCACCATTCATGTCAAAATGAAAGGAATCGTTGTTTTTATTGTTATATTTCAATAGCTTATAATTTAACAAATTTGAGTGTTTTTTGCAAAATCATTGACAGGCTAAGCACTCTTCATAGTCGGTTGGTGCCGCATCGCTCATGCTCTGCTCTGCTTCTGATTTTTCACCATTGGCAAAACCTGCTCGTTGCAACGACTTGGAGCGGCAATAATACAGGGATTTCACCCCGGATTCCCAAGCCTTCCAATGCAACATGTGCAAATCCCATTTGCTGACATCGCCCGGTAAGAACAAATTGACCGATTGGGACTGGCAGACCAGTTTGGCCCGATCTGCTGCATGCTCAACCACCCAACGTTGATCCAGTTCAAATGCAGTCTTGAACAAATCTTTCTCATCGGCGCTTAACTGATCCAGATGCTGCACCGAGCCTTCATGTTCAATGATTGAATTCCAGATGTTCGCGGTATTGATCCCCTTGGCCTCAAACAGTTTAACCAGAACTGGGTTTTTCACCGTGAACGAACCAGACAAGGTTTTGTGCGTGTAGATATTAGCCGGGATCGGCTCAATCCCTGCCGAGGTTCCACCGCAAATGATCGAGATCGAAGCGGTCGGGGCAACAGCCATTTTGTGCGAAAAGCGCGCCATCAGGCCAGCGTCTTTGGCATCGGGACATGCCCCTCTTTCCTCGGCCAGTTCATGCGACGCCGCATCGGCTGCGCGCCTGATATGTTTGAATATCTGCAAATTCCACGATTTGGCTGGTGCCGATTCAAATGCCACACCTTGCTGCTGCAAAAAGGTGTGAAATCCCATCAAACCCAAGCCGACTGAGCGTTCACGCTGAGCTGCATATTTGGCCCGGTCCATTTCGGTCGGCGCGCTTTGAATGAAGCTCTCCAGCACATTGTCCAAAAAGCGATATACATCTTCGATAAAACGCTCATCGCCGCGCCATTCAAGGAATTTCTCGGCATTCAACGAAGACAAGCAGCAAACTGCAGTGCGTTCCTTGCCCAAATGGTCCGGGCCGGTGTGCAACATAATCTCGGCGCACAAATTGGATTGTTTGACCGACAGACCCAAATCGCGCTGATGACGCGGCATGGCTTTGTTGACCGTATCCGAAAAGATAATGTACGGCTCGCCAGTCTGAATACGCAGCTCCAGAATTTTCTGCCACAAGGCCCGCGCATCCACTTCGCGCAAAGCCTCGTTGGTTTTGGGGCTGCGCAGTGAAAACGGTTCGCCAGACTGAACGGCTTGCATAAATTCATCGCTGATATTGATGCCATGATGCAGGTTCAGGCTTTTACGATTAAAATCGCCTGACGGTTTGCGAATTTCCAGAAACTCTTCAATTTCCGGATGATGAATATCCAGATACACCGCCGCCGAACCCCGGCGCAATGAACCTTGTGATATCGCTAAGGTGAGCGAATCCATCACCCGCACAAACGGAATGATACCCGCAGTTTCGCCTTTTTGACCGACCTTCTCGCCGATGGAGCGTACCCGCCCCCAATAGGTTCCGATGCCGCCACCATTGGAGGCCAACCAGACATTTTCATTCCAAGTCTCGACAATGCCGTCCAGTGAATCGGATACTGAGTTCAAAAAGCAGGAAATCGGCAAGCCGCGCTTGGCCCCGCCGTTTGACAGTACTGGCGTGGCCGGCATGAACCATAGACGCGACATGTAATCATACAGCCGTTGGGCGTGTTCAGAATCATCGGCATAAGCATTGGCTACCCGGGCAAACATATCTTGGTATTTTTCGCCCGGTAGCAAATAGCGATCGCTTAGGGTCGCTTTGCCAAAATCGGTTAGATTTTCATTGCGCGAATGATCCATTTTGATGCTGGAAACCAGGGCCAAATCAGGTTTTTTTCCTGAATCAGAAACTGGCTGATTGATTCTAGCAGACCGAATTGCCCGCTTTGAACTGTCAACTTTTTTGGTCGCTGTTGAACTGGTATCGGTACCCAACATTCCTTGATTTCCCCCCGGAAAAATTCCCAAAATTGGCGTCAAAAACCCGTAGCGCGTGAGCAACACACTTACGCACCGATCATCGTCTTGATCATTTGAAATGCCGAAGTTTTCGCTTCAGACACTACATATAGTGTTTGGGTTCGCCATATGGGTCAATATGTAGGGGCAAAGAAAATTGATTTTTTTGTGAACAAGTCGTTAACACGCTGAAAACGCGCAAGCATTTTTTAGGATTTGTGTTGGTTTTGTAAGGTACGAATTGTTGGAATTTAAGCCAGTTGAATCACAAAAAGGAACCAAGCAATCGGAAAACCTATTGGAAGCAATGCCTTGCCAAAAATACATCATCCAATTTTGATTTTAAGCTCATTCCCCTTGATCAAGGTTGAGTAATTCAGGGTCGCCACCTTGGGCAGCAATGTTAATGCTGACCACCTGCTCGGTGGCGAACCGGAACAGATAATGCGGCCCGCCAGCCTTGGGTCCAGTACCGGATAACCCCAACCCACCAAATGGCTGTACGCCGACCACTGCACCGATCATCGAACGGTTCACATAAACATTTCCGACCGACAAGGCTTCGCGGACCCGTTCCGCAAAGCTGGCAATGCGCGAATGAACGCCCAAGGTCAGGCCATATTTGCGAGCCGCTAGTTCCTGCAACAGATCGGGAAGCTGTTCTGCCTGATAACGCAACACGTGCAGCACCGGGCCAAAGACTTCACGTCGAATGGGGTCAAGCGAAGATATTTCCACCAAGGTCGGCCCGAAAAAACATCCCGGTTCCGCATCAATAGATACCTGTTTGATTCTTGCCTCAGCCAGTTCTGGTTTCTTCAAATGATCCATCAATTGTTGGCGTGCTGCCCCGTCGATCACCGGACCAATGTCAGTTTCGAACTGTGCTGGATCGCCAATTTGCAATTGGTCCATTGCGCCTTGTAGGCCCTCAATCAACGCATCGGCGGTCTCAGTAGGCAGCAGTAACACCCGCAAGGCGCTGCACCTTTGTCCGGCAGCACCAAAGGCGGAGTTGATCACATCGGCGATTACCTGTTCGCGCAAGGCGCTGGTATCAACCACCATGGCATTTAATCCACCGGTTTCAGCAATCAGTGGCACAATCGGCCCTTCTCGCTCGGCCAAGGCTTGGTTGATCAAGCGCGCCGTATCGGTACCGCCAGTAAACACCACGCCGTCATGGTCTGGATGGGCGACCAGTGCCGCCCCGATGGTTGCTCCGGGACCGGGCAGTAAATGCAGCACATCATCCGGGATGCCGGCTTGGTGAAACAATTTGATCGCCTCAGCCGCGATCAATGGTGTTTGCTCGGCTGGTTTGGCCAGAACTGGATTACCCGCTGCCAAGGCGGCCATGATCTGCCCGGTAAAGATCGCCAACGGAAAATTCCAAGGGCTGATACAGACAAATACGCCGCGACCATGCAGGGCCAAATGATTGGTTTCCCCCGCCGGACCGGGCAGGCGTTTGGGCGGACCAAAATTATCTTCGGCACAACCGGCGTAATACCGGCAAAAATCCACGGCTTCGCGTAGTTCATCTATGCCGTCGGCCAGTGTTTTGCCCGCCTCGTGCGCCATCAGGGTAATCAAGCGTGGACCATTGGCTTCCAACGCATCGCCGCAAGACCGCAACAGGCTAGCCCGCCCGGCGCCGCCCCGGCGGTTCCAACGCTTGGCGGCACCCCGCGCTGCGGCAAATGCCGCTTGCACATCAGCACTGGTGCTATCGACCACCTGCGCCACTTGGATGGATGGATCAACAGGACTGCTGCACGCCTGTCCTGTGCCTTCTATGGCTTTTCCATTGATCACTGGCCCGGCGGACAAGGGTAGTTCATTGTCCAGCTCGCGGATGGCCCGCTCCAGCGTCTGCCGGATTTGCTCGACCGACAAATCCATCCCGGCTGAGTTTTGACGGGTCGCGCCGAACAATTTCGGTGGCACAGGGATGCGCGGATGCGGGGCTAACTTCTTCGCCCCGCAAAATGGATCACCAGCCACTTTTTCGGCCGGAACCGCTTCATCCAAAAACGAATGTACGAATGAGGTATTTGCGCCGTTTTCCAACAAGCGCCGCACCAGATATGGCAACAAGTCTTCATGGCTACCAACCGGTGCATAAATCCGGCAACGAGTCGGGCCAAAGGCCTGATCGGCGGCGGTGTAGAGCGCCTCACCCATGCCGTGCAGCCGTTGAAACTCGATCTCGACCCCGGCTTGTTCAGCCATGGCCTGCACGGCGGCCAGCGAGTGCGCGTTGTGGGTGGCAAACTGGGCATAGATCGCCTCAGGTTCAACCATCAGCGCCCGGGCGCAGGCCAAAAAGCTAAGGTCGGTTGCTTGCTTGGTGGTCCATACTGGAAAATCAACCGTGCCGGTTTCGTGGGCGTGTTTGATCTCGGTATCCCAATAGGCCCCTTTGACCAGACGCACCATGAACTGCCGCCCGGCCAGCACAGCCAATTTTTGTAAACGACTGATCACCCCCAAAGCACGTTTCTGGTAGGCCTGCACCGCCAAACCCAAACCATC
>JAJFFR010000121.1 GCA_021776555.1 Robiginitomaculum sp. | reverse complement strand
AGCTGTAGCGGTCAAAGCCGGATTGACCAAGGCGCAATGGGATGAGACCTGCGCGGTTCATCCTACTGCTGCCGAAGAATTGGTACTGATGCGTCAAAAATTCGAGCCGCCCGTGCTCGAAGACGGGGAAGTTCTGTGAGTCCAAAACGGATCGGGTTTCTAACCAGCTCCAATATGGTGGGTGTCGGCCCTGATCAACGCGAAGACAGTTACGAGCACGATCTGGAATTTGCACTATTTGCCAAAGCGGCAGATGCGCGCGGGATGGTTCTGGAAGCGATGGTCTGGGATGCGCCAGGTATTGATTGGTCCAGTTTTGCCGCTGTGATGGTCGGGACCACATGGGACTACGTGCAAAAATGTGATTTGTTTTACCAAGTGTTGGCCGAAATTGATGGCAAAACCCGTCTGTTCAATGATCTGGCAACCCTGCGGATGAATGGCGACAAGGGGTATTTGCTGAAGTTGGCGGCCAAGGGAATTGCTACCATCCCAACGCTTCGTATTGCCAAATGTACGCAAGCGCAGATTGATGCAGCCTATGCTCATTTTGGTTGCGATGAATTGGTGGTAAAACCAATTGTCGGCGGTGGGGCGTGGCGTCAGGCGCGGGTGCAAAAAGGCCAGCCTTTGCCCGCCGTCAGCGAGCTTCCCCCCGAAGCAGCATTTGTGCAGCCTTTTTTACCGGGGATTTTGGACAAGGGCGAGCTGTCCATGTTGTTTTATGATGGGCAGTATTCTCATGGGATACGTAAAACGCCCAAAGCAGGCGAATATCGGATCCAGTCGATTTATGGCGGTATTGAGCAAGCGGCCGATCCATCAGATGCAGAAATTGCTCTGGCTCGCAAAGCCCTGTCTGCATTGGTTCAAATGCCGCTTTATGCCCGGGTTGATGTGGTGCCCGGCCTGTCAGGCGAGCCATTGTTGATCGAGCTAGAATTGATCGAGCCGTATCATTATGTGGAGCAGGGACCGGATTGCGGCGAAATGCTGATCGATGCACTGGTGCGGCGCTTAGGCTGATCCTGTCTTTGGTTTTACGCGTCCCTGCGGATGATTACTTTGGTAAAAGGCTCCAACAGCGGATCAATGGCGTCTTCCCAATTGGTTATGGTCGAGGTGACCGGGCTGGGATCAAACACCCTCTCATTGATCAGGCGCAATGGGCCATCAATGATCGCTTGGGTATGGACCCATCCCGTATGAAAGCTGACCGATTTCATGTACATGTCAAATACTGGAAACGGGATTTCCTGACCCGGGTACATCACGCCCGCGACCGACACACAAACCCCGCCGCGTGCTGTCAAATAGAGCAATTGAGTCAAGGCGGCTGGGTCGCCACCGCTATCGACCGTAATATCAAATCCACCATCTATTTTTTTTAATCGAGGTTTCAAACTGCTTAGTTTGTCCACGTTCAGGTCCATGGCTTGCGCGCCCATTTTTTCAGCGCGTTGCAAGCGGTCCAGATCATAATCCGCGTATAAGACCCGCTCGGCTCCCAATGCGACGGCCCATCCGGCGGCATATAACCCAATACTGCCCGGCCCCATAAACCCAGCGACCAACACTGTACCGCCGGGGCGCTCTTTAAGGTGCGGCCCCACGGCGCGCCAGCCATCGGTGATATTATCGGCCAGTCCGGCGATCAGGATCGGATCAGCCCCTTCTGGCATGGGGGTCAGCATAAAATCAGCCCAAGGCACCACGACAGCATCGGAAATAAAGCCGCCCCAAATGTTCGAACCTTCGCCCCAGCCATAGCTATCCCACGGCGGTACGCTGGCGCATTGGCCTGTATGGCCGCGCCCGCACGGCTTGCAATGTCCACAAGCAATTTTCCATGGCATAATCACCCGGTCACCAACCTTAAAACGCGTCACTTCATCACCAACATTGATGATCACGCCTTCGCCTTCATGGCCCAATGGTTTCGGCCCTTTCATCTTGCTCAACCCGGCGATGGCAACGCCATCAAAATCGCATGTGGTAACCGTCAATGGGCGAACAATGACTGCCTTGTCATCAGGCAGGCTAGGCAAGGGAACTTCGCGCCATTCCAATTGACCAGCAGCGATAAAATTGAGTTGGTTTTGCATTGATTTTTCCATTATGTATGATGATTGGTATAATTTCTATATATAGACCATTCATCATACAAGCGCTAAATGACTGGGTAGGCGATAGGTGGTTGAGTGGTAAACGCCTGCGCGCCCACATTTAGCGGGCGTATCAGAGGCCAGATATGAGTAAAAAACCTGATCACCGGTTGAAGCTAATCCGAACCGCAGCTCAATTGTTCCAGACGCAGGGCTATAGCGCCTCTGGGATCAACCAAATTATTGCGCAAAGCAAAACGCCACGCGGCTCGTTTTATTATTATTTCCCGGCGGGCAAGGAACAATTGGCCCAAGAAACCGTATTGCACACCGGCGAAGAAATCCGGCAATTATTGGAACAAGCCTTGGCCGATGCGCCCTCATTCGCGGCGGGGATAGACAGCATAACCAGTTTGATTGCCGACTGGTTTGCTCAATCTGGCTACACCGCCGGATGTCCGATAACCGCAGTGCATCTGGAAAAAACGCCGGAAAACCCAATGTTGAGCGAAGCCTGCCAGCAGGTGTTTTCGTCATGGGTGACAACGATCCAGCAAGTTGCAAACCAGTTTGGTCATGAAAAACGGGCCGTCGAAATTGCTGAGGCTGCCATTTTGGCCCTAGAGGGCGCTTGGATTTTGGCGCGGGCCACCCAATCGAAACGCCCCTTTGTGTTGGCTGGGAACATGGTAAAATCCATGTTGGACTGACTTGAGCGTGGTTTATTCGCTCAAATACCGGTGATCGCTTGCAAATACAGGGTTTTAGCGCCTTGCAGGATCAGCTATAGAACCGGTCAGATTTATTTTGACAGGAAAACCAAGTGACCCAGTGGAAGCCAGATAGCTGGCGCAGCAAACCAGCCAAACACATTCCGGATGATTATCCGGATGCTTCCGCATTGCAGGATGTGGAAGGCGTTTTACGTAAATCCGCTCCTTTGGTTTTTGCCGGGGAAGCACGGAATTTGAAGGCTGATCTGGCCGCTGCGGCCAATGGCAAGGCGTTCGTCTTGCAAGGCGGCGATTGTGCCGAAAGTTTTAAGGAATTTTCAGCCGATGGGGTGCGTGATACGTTTCGGGTATTGATGCAAATGGCCGTTGTGCTGACCTTTGCGGGCGGCAAACCGGTGGTGAAATTAGGCCGGATCGCCGGGCAATTTGCCAAGCCGCGTTCGTCCAATACCGAAACCCGTGACGGGGTAACCCTGCCCAGTTATCGCGGCGATATTATCAATGGCATGGATTTTGACGCAGCAGCCCGCGCGCCGCGCCCTAAGCGAATGCTGCGGGCCTATAGCCAATCGGCGGCCACGTTAAATTTGCTTCGAGCCTTTGCCACTGGCGGCTATGCCCATTTGGGCAATGTGCATCAATGGAATATGGGCTTTGTCAAACGCTCGCCAGCCGGTGCCAGATACCGCACCATTGCCGACAAAATTTCAGAAACACTGGAATTTATGGATGCCTGTGGCATCACGCCAGCTACCGCGCCGCAATTGGCCGCGACCCCGTTTTATACCTCGCATGAGGCGTTATTGCTGGGCTATGAAGAAGCCATGACCCGGATCGATAGCACCTCGGGTGAGTGGTATGACACTTCGGCCCATTTGTTGTGGATTGGGGATCGCACCCGCCAGCCAGACGGCGCACATATCGAGTTTTGCCGAGGGGTTCGTAACCCGATTGGCATCAAATGTGGACCATCATTAGACCCAGACGAAGCCTTGCGCTTGCTGGATATGTTAAGCCCGGACAATGAGCCGGGACGGATTGTGCTGATCAACCGTTATGGGGCCGAAGATGTCGGCCGTTTTCTGCCCAAACTGGTTCGTAAAATCGAGGCCGAAGGGCGCTCTGTGGTTTGGTCGTGCGATCCGATGCACGGCAATACCCAAAAAACCTCCAATGGCTACAAGACCCGCCCGGTTGATTTGATTTTGCGCGAAGTTGGCAGCTTTATGGACGTGGTTCACGCCGAGGGCGCATGGCCCGGCGGTGTACATTTCGAAATGACCGGTCAAGACGTCACCGAATGCATCGGCGGCGCCCAAGCCATCACCGAAGAAGACCTAAAGTCGCGCTACCACACCCATTGCGACCCACGGCTAAACGGCGAGCAATCGTTGGAGCTAGCATTTTTGATTGCCGAACAACTAAAACGCCACCGCGATGCAGCGGCGGAAGCTGCGGAGTAGCGTAATCATGTTTGGGCCAAGCTGATTATTGCTCGCCCAATAGGCGTGTGAGCATTTTTGTGTGGTGATTTTGGCCACCATAAAATACGGCTAGAATACGAACTAGCCTTTCATCTTCAAGAATATCAAACCAGTAAACAGCGCGGCCTATTGTGATATGCCGCAACCCTTGGAGTATATCATCATGTAGCGTTCCTCTAAAAGGATGCTTCCACCTAATCGCTCCTTATGCTGTTTTAACCTTAGGGTCAAAACGCATTCCATGACTACCTACCCAACAAATAAGACACAGATTTTATTGTGAGCATGATTTTACCTCACCGTCATTCCGACGAAAGTCGGAATCCAGTTCTTAACACCGGTACCGCGTTCAAACAACTGGGCCCCGATTTTTATCGGGGTGACGCCACCGGTTACGGGTCATCCCTTCGCAAAGAACACCATCTGCGTACACCGAAAGTGCGCGGTGATTTTTTGGTCGGCTTCGCGCCAGGTATTGACGTCCCAGACTTGGGTGCTGCGGCCAATATGGACCGGTTTGGCGCGGCCGTATAATTTGCCGTTCGCGGCGGTGGACAGGAAGTTGGTTTTTAGCTCGATGGTGGTAAAGCCGGTGGCACCTTTGGGCAGATTGATCACGGTGGCATAGCCGGCCAGTGTGTCGGCTAAGGAAACCACCGTGCCACCATGTAAAAACCCGCTGGGGTTTAGGTGGTGTTGTTCGATCTGCAGGAAGGCTTCAATCCGGTCTGGTTCCGCATGGGTGAACTCGACGCCTAAATGGCCGGGCAACAGACCTTGGCTGATCTGGTTAAACCCGTCCACATGGGTGGTGCCATAGCTGGCCGCTTTGGCAAAACGATCGGTCATTGGCCTAATCCAACTTGACCAACATTTTGCCTTTATTGCCGCCGGAAAACAGTTTTAAGAACGCGTCGGGTGCGTTTTCGATGCCATTTTCTACGGTTTCTTGGGTTTGGATTTTGCCAGCGGCAAACCACTCGCCCAAATCTTTGACGAATTCTGGGGTGCGATCCATAAACGCAGTGACTACAAAGCCTTCAATGCGAAGGGATTTGGCAATCACATGGAACAAGTTCCACGGACCGGGCTTGGGTGCCGTATCGTTATAGACTGAGATCATGCCGCAGACGACAATCCGGCCATTGGTGTTCATGGCTTCTAATGCCGCGACCAGATGATCGCCGCCGACGTTTTCAAAGTAGACATCAATGCCTTCGGGCGCGGCGGCTTTGAACGCATTGATCAATGCGGCTTGGTCTTTGTGATCCTTGTAATTGATCACTTCATCCACGCCGACTGATTTCAGCCAATCGCATTTTTCTTGCGAGCCAGCCGAACCAACCACTCGGCATCCCTTGATCTTGGCGATCTGGCAAACCAAGGAGCCTACTGCCCCAGCAGCGCCTGAAACAAACACCGTTTCGCCTTCTTTGGGTTGGCCGATGTGTAACAAGCCGCCCCATGCGGTTAGGCCCGGCATGCCCGCCACGCCCAGAAACGCTTGCTCTGGCAATCCAAAGGTATCCAGCTTTTGTAATCCGGCACCATCTGAGATGAAATGCGTGCGCCAGCCCAGCATGGACAGCACCAGATCGCCTTCGGCAAAATCCTTATTGTTGGATGCGACCACTTTGCCAACCGCATGGCCATCAAGAGGTTGTCCGACCTGAAACGGTGGGATGTAGCTTTTGCGATCCATCATCCGACCGCGCATGTACGGATCGACTGACATCCATGTGTTTTTGATCAAAACCTCGCCGTCGCCCGGCGCCGGAACCTCAACTTCGGCCAGTTCAAAGTTGCTGGCGGTCGGCATGCCGCCGGGGCGTGATGCAAGGCGAATTTCTTTGGAGGTAATGGTCATGTTGGCTTTCCTGTATAATCATTTTGTTCGGCAGCAACTTGCCTTGAACCGGCGCGAACAACAAGCCGAAAGAAACCGTCATATATATTGACCCGCCAATTGATTGTGTATGGGCGGGTGCAGTGGCACAAGTTATGCGGGGCGCAACGGACGCAAGCAGTATGACAAGTAAAAATTTACGAGTTGGGATAACCGGAGCTGGTGTTTTCGGTGGCTATCATGCCGCCAAAATGGTGGCCCACCATCAAGTTGATTTTGTTGGAATTTATGACCCGGAGCACCCAGAACGCGCCGAGGCTCTGGCCCGGTGCTGTGGTGCCAAAGCAGTAGCCAGCCGCGAGGAACTAATCGATGGCGCTGACGCTCTGGTCGTGGCCAGTCCGGCCAGCGCCCATGGTCGTCAAGCTCTGGATGCCTTGGTGCATGGTCTGCACGTATTGGTCGAAAAGCCTCTTGCTACCGATATTGAAACAGCTCGTGAAATGGTTGCGGTTGCCGCGCGCGATAAGCTGGTTTTGCAGGTCGGCCACCAAGAACGCTTTGTCTCTCATGCAATCGGGTTGTTTGATATTCCCGAAGCGCCAACCCGGATTGCTGCCAAACGGGTTTGTCAATTTCAGGAACGTGGATTGGATGTCAGTGTTACGCTGGACCTGATGGTACATGATTTGGAGATGATCACCGCTCTAATTGGTCTTATGCCCATTTCGACCAATGCCACGACCCGCTCCGGCCCCAGTGGCGGGATTGATGAAACCCAGATGCACTTGGCCTATGAGGGCGGAGTCGAAGTTGATTTGTTTGCCTCGCGCATGGCCGACATTCCAGCCCGGACCATGGAAGTGGTGTATCCGAGCGGTACGGTTCACGTGGATTTTTTGACCAAAACCCTGATCCACGACACCCCGTTTGATCTGAACCCGCAATTTGCGACTGATCCGGATGCAGCGGACTGCTTGGGCGCGTCGGATAATGCCTTTGTTAAAGCGGTTTTAACCGGCTCCCCGGCCACGGTTTCTGGCATTGATGGTGCCAAAGCATTGGCCTTGGCATTGGAGGCTGATCAGTCCCAATTGCTAGCAGCCAACATTGCGGTTTGACGGCACAAAGCCCGGTACGCTACACCGGCACCATGACCCAAGACCTTCGAATTGTTTCGGCCCAACTGAACCCAGTAATGGGCGCGTTATCGGCCAATGCTGACAAAATCCGCGCCGCCCGTGCTGACGCTGCCGGGCAGGGGGCAGATCTGGTTGTTTGCACCGAGTTGGGTCTGGTCGGGTATCCGCCCGAAGACTTGGTGGTCAAACCTGCTTTGGTCCGCGATTGCATGGAATTGGCCGAACAATTGGCAGCAGAAACCGCTGACGGTGGCCCGGCGCTGATCATTGGCACGCCATGGCTGGATGATGGCAAGTTATACAACGCAGTCTTGTTGCTGGATGAGGGCGAGATACTGGCGCGGCGTTATAAGGTCGAACTACCCAATTACCGAGTGTTTGATGAAAAGCGGGTGTTTGTAGCGGGTCCTACCCCCAAGCTGGTGCTTTGGCGTGGGATCAAGCTCGGCCTGCCCATATGTGAAGATATTTGGTTCGATCGGGTGCCCATGGCGCTGGCCGAACAGGGTGCAGAAATTTTGATTTGCATCAATGGTTCTCCCTATCGCAAGGATATCCACAAGCTGCGGTTTTCCACTTTTCAAAAGTGGGCCAACAAGACCGAAATTCCATTGATTTTTGTCAATCAAGTCGGCGGTCAAGACGAATTGGTGTTTGATGGTGCCGGTTTTGCGTGGGGGGAGGACGGGAAACCCGTCCAGCAATTACCCATGTTCGAAGAAAGTGTGTCGCTGGCCCACTGGCAAAAACAATCTGGCAAATGGCATTGTGTCGAGGCCGAAACTTGCGACCAGAGCAACTGGATGCAAAATCGTTGGCGGGCCATGGTGCTCGGGCTGGCTGATTATGTAAACAAGAACGGGTTTCCCGGTGTTGTT
>JAJFFR010000013.1 GCA_021776555.1 Robiginitomaculum sp. | reverse complement strand
AACCGCAAAGTGAAACTGGGACAACAGGCCTGCCCGATCTGGTATTAGGCATGGAGTTAGTCGAACCCACGGCCGAACTGCGCCGCCGCTATTCCATTCGATCCTCGGTCAAAGGCTTGGTGGTGATCGCCACGCTGGATGGCTCCGATGCGGCTCGCAAAATACAAGATGGTGATGTGATTGAACAAATCGCTTGGAAAGACGTAACCACATTGGCCGAAGCCCGCGCGCAAGTTACCAAAGCCACAGCCGATTCTGATCGCCCGGTTTTGCTGATCGTTAATCGCCGAGGTGAAACCTTGCGAATTGCCTTGCGGCCTTAATCGATCAATACCCAATCTGTCTTGACAATGCCCTGAAAAAACAGGGCGGTGGTCAGATCGGTGTGCCGAATGCGCCCATTGGCACCTCGGAGCAAAATCGGTTTGGCGTGATAGGCCAGCCCCAATCCAGCCGCTTCCACCATCAACAAATCATTAGCCCCATCACCAATCGTTATGGCGCGTGTCAGGTCTTGGGCCAAGCGCTGCAAATGGGTCAGTTTGGCAGCGCCATCAACAATGGTACCCTCGATCTGGCCAGTGATTTTCTGGTCAATGATGGCCAATTGATTGGCATGTGCCTCAGCAAAGCCTACCGTCTTGGCAACACGATCCGCAAACCAGGTAAAACCGCCAGATACCAGCGCCGTTTTGCTGCCCAGTTGGTTCATGGTGGCGACCAATGTTTTGGCCCCGGCATTGATCGAGATGCGGGTTTCCCAGCAGCGCGACAGTAGATCGTCGCTTTGCCCGGCGAGTAAGCTAACCCGTTCGCGCAAGGCTTGGCTGAAATCCAGTTTGCCCGCCATGGCGGCGGCGGTGATCTGTTTGACCTGCGAGCCAATGCCCGCAAGGTCGGCTAGTTCGTCGATACATTCCTGCCCGATAATGGTCGAATCCATATCGCACAACAATACCTCTTTTCGGGTTGGTGATGTTGGGTGATAACACCAATCCACTTGCAGCTGGTCCAGCCATTTCTCGAGCTGTGAGGCGCTGGCTTGCCCGGCTAATTCGATGGCTTGTCCCGGCGACAATTGCCGCCCAAGCGCAAACCCGTTAGCCTGCAAGTACTGTACCGCTAAATCCAGATCCGGGTGTCCCGGTTTGCTGACCACTGAAAGTATATTTTGCATTGTTGGACGACGTTTCCATTTCAAAACCGGTCCCCATCCTGCTGGTTTTTGGCCCGACAGCAAGTGGCAAAACCGCGATTGGTACGCAATTGGCTGCCAAATTTGATGGCGAAGTGGTCAATGCCGATAGCCAACAATTATACGCAGGCCTGCCATTACTGACCGCATTGCCGACAGAGGCAGAAAGGGGCGGGTTTCCGCATCATTTGTATGGGCATGTAGCCCCGGATCAACCATGGTCGACCGGCAATTGGTTGCACGAGGTAACCAAAGTGATCGCACAAATCCGAAGTCGCGGAAAATGTCCGGTCTTGGTCGGGGGCACCGGCCTTTATTTCGAGGCATTGACCCGGGGTTTGGCGGAAATTCCAGATGTGGAGCCGCCTGCACTGGAGCGGGTGACCCAGTTGGAACAAGAGCAGGGTCTGGATGCAGTACGGCACAAACTGTTACAAGTTGATCCAGATGCTGCGGCGCGCATTTTGGGTGCAGATCGCCAAAGGCTGGTGCGGGCCTTAAGCGTCTATGAGCAAACCGGGCAAAGTTTGACTTCGTTTCAGAAAAATACCAAACCGGTATTGGCCGATCAGGAATGGCGCGGAATTGTCATCGTGCCGGAACGCGAAGCGTTATACGACAAAATTAACCTGCGGTTTGACCAGATGGTTGAGCTGGGCGCCATGGACGAATTAGCAGCATTTTGCCAACAATGGAGCGATCCAATTCTGCCTCTGTTCAAAGCAATCGGCGTTCGGTCCTTGATCAAAGTCATGCAAGATGAGCTGTCTATTGAGGCGGCAATTGCCGAAGCAAAACGTGACACACGGCGCTATGCCAAACGACAATTAACTTGGGCGCGGGGGCGCACCGATGGCTGGCAACATTTCTGCGATCCGGAAGACATTTTGCCCGCTTTGCAAGGAGCATTGCCGCAATGACTAGCCCCGAACCCCAAAAACCCGAAACCGGAATTTGGATCAATCGTTTGCGATTGGGATTGTTTCTGGCTCTGTTTGGTTTGTTGATCTTATTGCTACTGGTCGGATTTGGTCCAGCTCCGGAAAAGATTGAATCCATATTGCAAGCCTTGCGGCAAGACGAGCGGGGCTTACCTGCGGTGATTATGGTGTTTGTGGTGATGGGATTGATTGGCGTGCCGCAATTTGTGTTGATCACTGGCGCGATCATCGCGTTTGGGCCAGGCGCTGGGGCGCTTTATGCTTGGGTTGCCACGATGGTGTCGGCCAGCGTCAATTTTTGGTTGGGCCGGTTGATCGGTGCGGGACCGCTCAACCGGTTTGGCGGTAAGTGGATTGTCCGAATCATGGCGTTGGTCCGGCGTAACGGATTTTGGTCGGCCATGTTGCTTAGAATTGTGCCAACCGGTCCATTTATTATGGTCAATCTGGCCTTTGGTGTATCGCGCGCAAAGTTTGGGCAATTTCTAATGGGCACCGGGATCGGTATTTGGCCCAAAATTCTGGCCTTGGCCTTTGCAGGACAAGGAATTTTTTCTTTTTTAGCTGGGCAAAACTTACCAACTATGATGATATTTTTTACGTTAGCTGGCGTGATATTTTTGGCAGTTTGGGCTTTGGGTCGGGCTTGGCGAGGCCGGCAAAATGGCAAGAACGCAGAAAAACGGTAAACTAGGCCTTGATCGAAAGGCCAAAGCGCCGCAAAACACTTGAAAACGTGGTAGAATTTGCGATATTCTGCCGGGTGTATCCCAATTAGAAGGAAAGTCCGCTGTCCATTTTTTCCAGATTGTTCGGAATGATGTCTTCCGATATGGCCATTGATCTCGGCACTGCAAATACACTTGTCTTCGTAAAAGGACGCGGGGTGGTTTTGAATGAACCGTCCGTGGTGGCCTATGAAATCGTCAATGGTCAAAAGGAAGTCCGGGCCGTGGGCCAAGATGCCAAACGGATGCTGGGTCGTACACCGACCCAAATGGAAGTCATTCGTCCGATGAAAGATGGCGTGATTGCTGACTTTCAAACCGCCGAAGAAATGATCAAGGCATTTATCCGCAAAGCCCAAAACAAACAATGGCTGTCTTCTCCGCAAGTGGTGATTTGTGTGCCCTCCGGCGCGACACAGGTTGAACGCCGAGCGATCCATGATTCAGCTTTGGCGGCTGGCGCACGCCGGGCTTATTTGATCGAAGAACCGATGGCTGCGGCTTTGGGGGCTGGCTTGCCGTTGAATGACCCAACCGGTTCGATGGTGGTTGATATTGGCGGCGGCACCACCGAAGTGGCTGTGTTGTCATTAGGCGGTATTGTTTATTCGCGTTCGGTGCGGGTTGGCGGCGACCGGATGGACGAGGCGATCATCAATTATGTGCGCCGGACAACCAATATGCTGATCGGGGAAACCAGCGCCGAGAATATCAAAAAAGAAATTGGTACAGCATCTCCGCCCAAATCCGGTGACGGACTTTCGATGAATATCAAGGGCCGGGATTTGATGGCCGGGGTGCCCCGGGAAATCAGGATCACCGAAGCCATGGTGGCCGAAGCCCTGTTTGAGCCGGTGGAACAAATTGTGGATGCGGTGAAGATCGCCCTTGAATCAACCCCGCCAGAGTTAGCGGCTGATATTGTCGATAAAGGTATTATGTTAACCGGTGGCGGCGCATTATTACGCAATCTGGATGCCGAGCTTCGGGTCCGGACAGGCTTGCCGGTTATGGTTGCTGATGAGCCGTTGTCTTGTGTGGTGCTGGGGTCCGGGGCGACCTTGGAAAACCTGCAAGTCGCAAAAGGAAAACTATCGGCGATTTAATCGGACCCTATTGGTTCGGGTTGACTAAATACAAAACAGGAGCAGCCGGGACGGTAAATGGCAAGACGTGGTTCTTCTGGTGCTATGGTTTGGTTGCGCGGGTTCTGGGCCCGGGTTTCAATTGTTCTGTTCATTGGCATTTCGGTCGCATTGTTGTTGTCGCAAGGCAATACGGATGATCCGCAATCTTTTACCCAAGTTCGCGTTGCAGCTGATGATGTGGCCGCGCCTGCCATGCAGGCAGTGGATTTACCATTGGGAAGTTTTAGTGGTCTCGGGGCGTGGCTTTCTTCGAACTGGAAGGCAGCGGAACGGGTCCGGATTTTGGAAGCAGAAAACCGGGCGCTGCGGCAATGGGAATCCCTGTCTCACGCGCTACATGCCAAAATTTTGCGTTATGAGCAATTGCTGAACATGCAAGGAGAGCCAGAGGTTCGGGTGCTTTCCACGCGAGTGGTAGCCGAAGCACATGGTCCTTTTGTACGGTCCGCTTTGTTGCGAATTGGTCGAAGTGACGGGGTGTCAGAAGGATTGGCCGTGGTTGACCCGCGTGGGCTGATCGGGCGGATTGTCTCGGTCGGTAAACATTCGGCCCGGGTGTTGTTGGTCAATGATCTGAATTCAAGAATTCCGGTGGTGCTGCAAGGCTCCTCGGTCCGGGCCATCTTGGCGGGGGATAATCAACGCGACCCGCAATTGATTTATGTCGGCAAAGGCTTTGTTCCTAAAACTGGGGACCGGGTTAGCACATCTGGCGACGATGGCGTTCTGCCCAGTGGTATTGCCATTGGCGAAGTGGTTGAGGTGAAAAACCCTGATGGATCGGTGGGGTATCGAGTGCAAACCTATGCCAATTTATCCACCATGGATTTTGTCCAGATCCTAGCCCGTCAACCCGCAGTGCCACCTGAGCTAGATCCAAGCGAACCCGAGATCGAAGATTTAACTCCGGCGAATGCGGGTGATACTACCGCCCCTGATTTGGGGGCGGAGCAATGAGCCAAGGCGTGACCCGGTTATCATCGGTTGCAGCGCAGGTTGGTCTGGTTGCGTGGATTGGCGTGCCAACACTGGCATCCCTTATCGGTTTGCTGATTTATGTGGCGCCGATACATATGTTTGGCGTGTCCATTCCCATGCCATTATTTCCGCTGATGGCTATTTTTTTCTGGGCAATGGCCCGGCCGCAATTGATGCCGCCCTTTGTGGTTTTTGCCATTGGTCTGATTCAAGACCTGATTACCGGCGGTCCTTTGGGCTTGTGGTCGTTCTCCTATTTGTGTGCCTACACAATCATGACCACACAAAGTGATGCGTTTTCAGGTCGGGGGGCTGGCATGTTATGGGCTGGTTTTGGACTGATGGTTTTGTTGACCATGCTTGCGGCGGCACTGGCCGGCATGATGGTGATGGGCACAAAAATTGATGGTTATCATTTGTTGGCACAAGGGGCTTCAACTTTCCTAGTTTATCCACTGGCCGGGCGGCTCTATGGCCGTTTGCAACAAACCACACAACAGGCTCGGCGCATGTATGACATTCATCATGGGTTGACCTTGTAATGGCCCGCGAAGATGACAGCTCGGCCAAGTTTACTCGGCGATCCATTGTCTTTGGCACGGCGGGGTTTTTGGGATTTGCCGGGTTATCAGCGCGGTTGTACCAGTTGCAAGTGCTCGAATCCGGTAAGTACCGGGGATTGTCTGAAGAAAACCAGTTTAACTATCGTTTGCTGGTACCCAGCCGGGGTCGAATTCTAGATCGAAGCGCGCGCATATTAGCCACCAATATCGAGAATTTTGGCTTGCTATTGATGCCAGAGCAAGTGACGGACCTAGATGCGTTGTTGTCCAGGTTGTCTCGAATTATTCCGCTATCCGAAGCTCGCGAAGCCAACATTCGCAAATCATTTGCCAAGCGGGATTTGCGCGCGCCCATTCGGGTGGCCGATAATATGAATTGGGCGAGTTTTGCCCGGGTGAATTTAT
>JAJFFR010000120.1 GCA_021776555.1 Robiginitomaculum sp. | reverse complement strand
ATTCACAGAATCAAATACCACCATTTGGGTGGGTCGTAGCAACAAGGCGTCCGGTGTGCCCAAGCCCTTTCCATCGGCCAAGGGTACGTGGTCGATCCATGTTACGGCATCATACCCGACATAGCCAAATACGCCGCTGAGCATGGGCGGCATTTGTGGTGGAATTTCAACTTCGGCCGCTTCAACAAACTGGCGCAATGCGGCAATGGGATTGCCGGGCAATGCTTGGTATTGGCCGGCTCCATCAGCCATCAAAGGCCGTCCGTCCAATATCTTGAACCGCTGATCCGGTTCCAGACCAATGACTGAATAGCGACCTCGAGTTTCGCCGCCTTTAACCGATTCCAGTAAAAACAGATCAGACCGATCTGCACCTAATTTCAGCACAGCGGCCACCGGTGTGACTAAATCATCAACCAATCTTCGGATTACCAAGTGGGGGCGGCCGGCTAGGGATGCACGGCAAAAGTCCTCAAACCCATCTTGCGTATCCGATGGCGTATTTGCAGGTTTAGCCATCTCCAAGCGCCAGATCTTTTAACCTATTATCACGGCGAATGGTGTAGCTGGAGCGCAAGCCAGTGATGAATTGGCTCTCAATGTCTTGGCTTAATTCCTGATCAAGCTGAGAGCGCGACAGCAACAAACTGGCATCTGGGGTTGCGGGAGCTGGGATGATTGTTTGCAATCTAGATACGATAATTTCCTCGGTTGGCGCGGAAAAAACGTAAGTTGATTGACCCGGTTCCATCGAAAACAATTGCCGCACCAAATTTGCCGGAATGGTTGGTTCCGGTTGATATCGGTTCAAGATCGAAATTTCCATTCGCGCCTGCGGGTATTTCGCGGCCACTTCAGATGCGATTTCACCCGCATCCAGTGCCGCTTTGACCCCATTGGCCAACTCACGCAGAGCATTCGATGTTTGTTGTAAGGTCCACGCTGATTTAACGTGATCCAGAACCTCGTCCAGATCTGGGTTACGGGCGCTGACGATCTCATCAACGCTCAACGCATAAAAATCGCCTTGTTCGGTTTCTTCGATGTCGCTCTCAACCAGCTCATCCAATAGAAACAGGGTTTCCAGCATTTCGGGTGAATTTGTATAAAACTCGATCGTCTCGCTGGTTTCATTCAACCCGGACCGGTCTACCGGCGGCAAACTAATCGCCACCAAATTTTGCGCCTCGGCCGCTTCGTCCATAGTCATGCCATCGCCACGGGAGCCTTCAAAGTCACCCATGATTTCAAACAGGCGATTACGGGCCTCTTCGCGGGTGAAATCTTCGCGCAATTGGTCTTGCACTTCTTCAAAAGTTTTTTCTTCACCAGCAGTAATGGATTGCAGTTTCCAAGCTGCCCAAGCAAATCGGCCTTCGGTGGCACCGGTATCACCAGCCGTGGCGGCAAATACGATCTCGGCGATTTGATCATCCGGCGAATTGCTGACATCTGCATCCTCAAGAACAATCGGTGTGCCATCCAGTTTCATATCCAACATGATGTCTGCGGCTTCTTCGCCAGCTTGCAGCCGGTTGGCGACCAGTTCGGCAGTAACTTGGTCATTTGCTGGTACTTGCACCCATGAACGAGTTTCCAGTTTGGTAAATTCGGCTTTGCGAAACTCAAAAGTGGCGCGTAATTCTTCTTCGGTCGGTTGGATATCCAGCTCCAGATCGCTGGCCGAGATCAATACCAAAGTGGCAGCGCGCCGTTCAGGAATGGCAAACTGCGCCGGGTTTTCATCGATCATCTTTTGGAGTTGTTCGCGGGTTGGTTCCGGCGGAGCAGGCAGGGAGGAACTGGGTAGAAAAACAGATTCGATCTGTCGCATTTCTTGCTGGAATGCCATTAAATTGCGGGTGTAGGAAATGGGTGCATTCACTCCATCGATAATGGCCGACATGATCTGTTGGCGGCCCAAACTGGCTTTGGCTTCCGCTTCAAACATTTTTGGTGTCAGTTGCGCTTGGGTTAAGGTCAGCAAATACTGATCGTCCGTGAACTCACCAGTCAACGGGTCTTTGAAGGCTTCATATCCTTTGGCGTATTCCAACATCATCTGGCGCGAAACGCTGACCCCTAGCTCGTTGAGCTTTGCGTCCAGTGCGGTTTCGGAAATCATCCGCTCGAGCAATTGCTCGTCCATGCCGCGCTCTTTGGCTTCAATTTCTGAAAATTGACCATTACTGGTCCGGATGCGTGAATTGACTTCGCGGCGCCATGCAGAGGCGTATTCATCTACGGTAATTTTCTCTGGCCCGACAATCACCACAGCATCACCTGTGCCGCCTTGGAAAATATCGCCCGTGCCCCACACGACAAAGCTCAATACAATCAGCAAAAGGAACGCCACTGAAATGGGGGAGCGCAGTGATTTACGCATGGCTTCAAGCATGGAAGTCTCCGGTTTTGGAGTTGAACAGGGAGGCGGAATGTATGCGGTGTCATATCCACTCGCAAGCACCGATTACGGTGTTTATTGCACAGGTGCAAATCGCCTGCTAGGGACAGTCATAAAATTACTGCATGCTG
>JAJFFR010000119.1 GCA_021776555.1 Robiginitomaculum sp. | reverse complement strand
CACCCGATGGGATGGGATGCGTTTGGGCTTCCGGCTGAAAACGCAGCGATGAAGCAAAAGGTACATCCGAAAGGCTGGACCTATCAAAATATCGCCGCCATGCGCGAGCAATTAAAAACGCTTGGGTTTTCGTTAGACTGGTCCCGGGAGTTTGCCACCTGTGATCCGGAGTATTACGCGCAGCAGCAAAAGATATTTTTGAAGTTTCTGGGAAACGACCTAGTTTATCGCAAAGCCTCTAAAGTAAATTGGGATCCAGTTGAAAACACCGTTTTGGCCAACGAACAAGTGGTCGATGGTCGTGGTTGGCGCTCTGGCGCTCTGGTCGAAACCCATGAACTGGATCAGTGGTTTTTTAAGATCACCCGCTATGCTGATGACCTACTCTCAGCCATTGGCGGGTTGGAACGCTGGCCTGACAAAGTCCGTACCATGCAGAGCAACTGGATCGGGCGTTCGCAAGGTTTGGCCTTACGTTTTGATTTTGCGGGTTCGCCTCCTGAAGGCTTTTCAGGTGGCATTGAGGTATTTACCACCCGGCCCGATACACTGTTCGGAGCCAGCTTTGTTGCGCTGTCACCAGAGCATCCTATTACCGCTTCGTTGTGCAAAGATAACCCAAAGCTAGCCGCCTTTGTTGGTAAATGCGCTTCGCTTGGTACTTCGGAAGAAGTGATCGAAAAGGCAGAAAAAGAAGGGGTGGATACTGGACTTACCGTGCAACACCCGTTTTTACCGGATCAGACCTTGCCGGTCTGGGTCGCAAACTTTGTGTTGATGGGCTACGGCACCGGGGCCATTTTTGCTTGTCCAGCTGGCGATCAACGGGATCTGGACTTTGCTCGAAAATATGAGCTTCCAGTGTTGCCCGTTGTTTTGCCCGACGGCGAAGACGCCAAAGCGTATCAGATAACCGACACCGCATGGACCGGCTCTGGTTGCCTTTATAATTCTGGGTTTTTGGATGGGCTGCCGGTCGAAGATGCGATTAAAACTGCCATCCAAAAAATAGAGGAAATGGGCGCGGGTTCCGCACAGATACAATACCGCCTGCGCGATTGGGGTGCTTCTCGCCAACGCTATTGGGGTTGCCCAATCCCGATTATCCATTGCACAAGCTGCGGTGCGGTACCGGTACCGGATCAAGACCTACCGGTTTCTTTGCCAGAAGACGTCAGTTTTGATCAACCGGGAAATCCGCTAGTTCATCACGCCAGCTGGAAACACGTCGATTGTCCGAAATGCGGCGAGAAGGCCGTTCGCGAAACCGATACGCTAGATACTTTTGTCGACAGCTCTTGGTATTTTGCCCGGTTTTGTTCACCACGCGATGCTGCGCCGGTTGATCCAATTGCTGCCAAAGCGTGGCTCCCGGTCGATCAATATATCGGCGGCGTGGAACATGCGGTTTTGCATCTGCTTTATGCCCGGTTTTTCAGCCGAGCTTTGCGCGATTGCGGCCTGCTTGATCTGCCCTCTGGCGAGCCGTTTGCCGGGCTGTTTACGCAAGGCATGGTGACCCACGAAACCTATCGCGACGACCAAGACGCATGGCTGTCGCCCGAAGAAGTGGTTCGGATCGAGGGCCAATGGCAGACCAAAACCGGGGAAACCGTGCAAGTTGGCGGCATTGAAAAAATGTCCAAGTCCAAGCGAAACACCGTGGACCCGGCCGGTATCCTTGAGCAATATGGGGCCGATGTGGCCCGTTGGTTTGTGCTGTCAGATTCACCGCCAGAGCGCGATGTAGAATGGACCGAAGCCGGAGTTGAGGGCGCATCACGCTTTGTACAACGGGTTTGGGCCGAAGTATTGAAAACGGCAGAGCTTGATTGCCCGACCAACGCACCCGATGGTTTTGATGGTGCTGAAAATGCGTTGCACAAATTGACTCATAAAACCGTCAAGGCGGTTGGCGAAGACATTGAGGCGCTGGGCTTTAACCGTGCCGTGGCTCGGTTGTATGAATTATTAAATGCGTTACGCAAAGCGCCCGACGCAAGCCCTGTTGATCGTTGGGTGCGGCGTATCGCAACTAATAATTTGGTTCAATTGTTGGCTCCGTTTGCACCGCATTTGGCTGAAAGTTGCTGGGAAGAGTTGGGCAATGACGGCATGGTCGCTACCAATGCGTGGCCGACCTATTTGGAGACCTTGGTCCAAGAAAAACTTCTTCTGATCCCGATTCAAGTCAATGGTAAAAAACGAAGCGAATTACAAGCGCCACCGGGCATGGATCGTAGCGAGTTGGAACGCTTGGCTCGAGCCGATGAAGCAATTATTCGCACTTTAGACTGTCTTGATGTAGTAAAGGTGATCGTTGTTCCGGATCGAATTATCAACATTGTGGCCAAATAATATGAAAAACATCTCTTTTGCTGTTCTTTTGCTCTGTCTACCGGCTTTGGTTTCCTGCGCCGGGTTTGCGCCGGTTTATGGGCAAAACAACTCATTTCGTACTGCATTGACCGATATTCGTCTGGAATCCATTCCCGGAAGAAATGGCTTTACCTTGGCACAAGAACTTTCCGACCGGGCCAGCATCGAAACCGGTCAGGGCGGTGAATACCAGTTGAAAGTCAATTTGCGATCCAATCGTTCTGGCTTGGCTGTGCGAATTGATAACGTCGCCACCCGTTATGAGATTGAGATGGTGGCCGCTTGGCATCTGCTCGATGCCAAAGGCAAAAAGCTTACTTCGATGGTGGCGCGCAGCACTTCCTCGTTTGATAGTCCGGACAACCCCTACGCTTCGCAAGTGGCCGAGCAAGACGCCGAAGACCGGACCATTGCCATGGTTTCCGATATGATGCTCGATCAATTGGCGTTTTATTTTGCGGCGCACCCTGCCCCAGTAAAATGAAACTGAACAGCTCTGGATTTGATCGGTTTTTACGGCGGCCCGACGAGGGTGTTTTTGCAGCACTGGTTTATGGCCAAGACCTTGGACAGATTTCAGAGCGGGTTGCTGCATTAAAAAAAACGTGGCTCGGCGAGGTGGCAGATCCTTTTTCCGAAACGGTTTTTAGCGCCGGACAATTGTCGGCCAATCAGACCAGCTTGCTCGATGAAATGGCTGCGTTTTCCCTGACCGGTGGACCCCGATTGGTCCATTTGAAACACCCAGCTGTAGACGATGTAAAGGCGGCCGTTTCGGCCCTTTCCGCTTTTGGCGGTGATCATCCGCTTCCTGTTGCTCGGTTGATAGTTGAGGCCGGAGGGTTGGCCCCGTCCAGTAGTTTACGCAAAAATTTTGACGCAGCCAAAACCGGTGCAATTGCGCTGGCTTGTTATCCCGACACACCTGCCGACATCGGCCGCCAATGTCAGCAAATTCTGTCCGAAGCTGGGCACGGAATTGACCCGGCTGCGTTGGAAATGCTGATCGCCTCCATCCCACCGGATCGCCGCATGATGCGAATGGAGATGGAAAAGTTGGTTTGTTATCTGGCTGACCAACCGGGGCAGGAAGTGACACCAGAGCATATTGCGGCGATCATTGCGCCAGCCGGTGAAAGCTCGCTGGACGATCTGATTTATGCCTGTCTGGATGGACAGGGGAAAATCGCCGATCTGGCCCTACGGCGAACCTTAGAGGCCGGGCAAGCGCCGGTGATGATTGTCCGAGCCATCGCCCGTCATTTGTACCGATTGCACGAAGTTGCGGCAGCTTGTAAAGCAGGCGCTTCGGCCCCGGCTGCGGTTTCCAAATTACGGCCACCAGTGTTCGTGATGCGCCGCGATCATTTCTTGCGGCAATGCCAATCTTGGTCGCTACACCGGCTGGGCACCATGTTGGAAAAAGCGCTTGAAACCGAACGCGAGCTTAAATCCGGCATGGGCAATGTAAACGGCATACTTGGCCGGTTTGTGTTGGCGTTATCTTCGGTAACACATTGAAAATAATGTATTTTTAGATAAAACGTCTTTTGAAAGAGTTGGTCTCTTTGCCTATTGGCAACCCCTCAGCCCAACCCTCTCCCAAAGGGAGAGGGAGTACTCTTGTCCCGAGCATCGCAGCCGCGCCCCTTCTCCTTTGGGAAGAGGGTCGGGATGAGGGGATCGCAACACCAAAATTTGCTCCGGCGCTTGTTATTTAGAATTAAGCCGCCGACACAAATCATCCAACTGCTCTAGTGAGCTATACTCGACCCGCAACACGCCTGCTTGTTTTCCCCTTTGTTGCAGATCAACCTGTAGCCCAAGGCTTTGCGAAAGCTGTGTTTCCAAGGCGCGGGTGTCGGCCGTTTTGTTGGCGCGCTTTTTGGTGGAGCCGCCTTTGGTTTCCGGCGCTTGCAAAGACTTTTGAACCAGCTTTTCAGTTTGCCGGACACTTAAGTCCCGCGCCGTAACTTGCTCTGCCAACTGATGCGGATCTTTGGCGCTGAGCAATGCCCGAGCGTGCCCGGCACTAAGCTCGCCCTGGACCAACATATCTTGCACAGCCTCGGGTAATTCGAGTAACCGAACGGTGTTGGCAACATGAGACCGGCTGCGACTGACCGCTGCTGCGACCTCTTGTTGGGTGTGGTGAAATTGATCGATCAGGGCGCGATAGCCATGGGCTTCTTCCAGCGGGTTCAAGTCGGCCCGTTGCATGTTTTCAACCAACGCAACCTCGACCACTTCTCGGTCAGATAGCTCACGAATATAAACCGGCACTTCGTGCAACCCAGCCTTGCCCGCAGCGCGCCACCGGCGCTCCCCTGCCACAATCTGATATTGCGACGTACCGACAATGGGCCGGACCAAAATCGGCTGCAACACACCTTGCCGCCGAATAGAATCGGTCAGCTTTTGCATGTCTTCTTCATCAAAATGACGGCGGGGCTGTTCGGTATTTCGCAGTAATAAATCGATTGGCAGACTTTGGGTGTTATTCCCCTTGGCAGCCGGTTGTTCTGATCCCATGTTTGGCTCGCCGAGTAAGGCCGAAAGCCCCCGTCCCAGTCCGGTTTCTTTTCCTGATTTACTCATGCGAGCGCCCCAATTTTAATTTGTTCTCTTTTGATCAATTCACTAGCCAGCTTCATATAGGCTTTGCTGCCGACACATGAGTGGTCGTAAATCAGCGCTGGCTTGCCAAAGCCTGGCGCTTCGGAAATTCGTACATTTCGCGGGATCATGGTTTCGTACACCAAATCCCCGAAATGCGATCGCACATCAGCCGAAACTTGCCGGGCCAAATTGTTACGGCTGTCATACATAGTCAGCACAATTCCCTGAATAATCAGTCGTGGATTTAGGCTGGAGCGCACCAACTCAACGGTTCGCAGTAATTGCGATAATCCCTCCAACGCAAAAAACTCACACTGCAGGGGCACCAACAAAGCATCAGCGGCGGTCAAGGCGTTGACCGTCAGCACATTCAATGATGGCGGGCAATCAATCAGCACATAATCGTATGGAACCACCGTATCATCTGATAGCCGGTCCAATGCCTGTTTCATCCGGTAAGATCGCCGGGGCGCATTGGCTAGTTCCAGCTCAGCCCCGGCCAAATCATAATGCGCGGGCGCCAAGCCCAAATTTGGCACAGCAGTCGGTAAAATGGCGTCCGACAGCACTTCTTCTCCAACCAGCACATCATACGTGGTTTTTGTGCGCTGTTCATGACCAATACCCAACCCTGTAGAGGCATTGCCTTGCGGATCAATATCCAAAATCAAAGTTTTTTGACCAATTGCCGCCAAGGCAGTGGCCAAATTGATGGTCGTGGTGGTTTTTCCAACCCCGCCCTTTTGGTTTACCACCGCTAAAATGCGTGGGTTTAGATGAGTTGTCTCAAACACGGTTAAATTTCCTGATCCGCAAAATACCTGCTTGTTCATCTGTAATGCTCGGCAGGGTTTCTGCCTCTATGTCCCATTCCTTGCGGGCTGCGGTCAATTCCTGTTCAAGGTTTTTTCCTTTGGGAAACAACAAAATTGTTTGCGGGCCGGCGAACCGCTCACACAGAACCAATAACTCACTTAAACTAGCCAAAGCGCGCGCGGTTATCACGTCGGCCCGCTCCGCCGGAACCTGCTCGATCCTCTGCTGCAAGATAGTTGCTGGTGCATCAGTAATTCGGGCGCAGTGTTGCAAAAAAGCAGTTTTCTTACCAACAGACTCAACCAGTTTAACACTGGCCCCCGACCTGTCTCGCAACAGAATCGCCAGAATTAACCCCGGAAACCCAGCGCCAGAACCAAAGTCCAGCCAGTTTTTAGCGTTGTTTGGTGCTAAATCCAGCAATTGCACACTATCGGACACGTGGCGCGACCAAAATTGCGGCAGAGTTGAAGGGGCAACCAGATTAAATCGCCGTGACCATTGTACCAAGGCGCTGTGGATTTGCTCAAAGCGCTCCATTGTTTCACGTGAAACAATGGCCGAAACCTGTTGTTTGGCTCGAGTTTCGCGGGTTTGCGCCTCGGTCATGCGGGTTTTTTCTGTCGTTCACGCCGCACATAATGCAGCAAAACGCTGAGTGCGCCCGGCGTAACCCCTTCAATCCGACTGGCTTGGCCCAAACTGGCTGGACGAATGATTTGCAGTTTTTCCCGAACTTCGCTCGATAGGCCAGATATGGCCAAGTAATCCAAGTCTTCCGGCAATTTGCGGTTTTCTTCTTGTTTGAAACGCGCAATGTCCGCCTGCTGTCGTTCCATATAGCCAGCATACAGCGCGTCGGTTTCAACCTGCCAAGCGATTTGCGGCTCGATGCTTTGTAGCTCCGGCCACAATTCACAAACCTGCGCCCAATCAATCTCTGGATAGGCCAACAGGTCCGATGCACTGCGGCGAACCCCGTCTTGATTGATCGTTACGCCCAAGGCTGACAGTTCTGTCGGGCTTTTCGGGTTTTGGCCAGCCAGAAGGCGCGCTTCAGCCAGTTTTTCCATTTTGGTTAAGAACCGGGTTTGGCGACCTTGTCCGGCAAATCCACCTGTAATTGCCAATGGAGTCAGCCTTTGGTCTGCATTGTCGGCCCGCAAAGACAACCTATACTCGGCGCGTGACGTGTACATCCGATACGGCTCAGTAACCCCGCGCGAAATCAAATCGTCGATCATTACGCCGATATAAGCTTGGCTGCGATCCAGCACAAACGGCTCGGAACCAGCCACTTGCAGGGCTGCGTTCAAACCGGCCATTAAGCCTTGGGCTGCAGCTTCTTCATATCCGGTTGTTCCGTTAATCTGCCCAGCCAAAAACAGCCCGGTTATCTTTTTGGTTTCTAACGTCTGCCGCAAAGCGCGTGGATCGATATAGTCATATTCAATCGCATAGCCGTATTGTTTAACTTGCACATTTTCCAAGCCGCGAATGGTCCGCAAGAATTGTAACTGTACGTCTTCGGGCAAGGAGGTTGATATACCGTTTGGATAAATGGTCGGATCGTCTAGCCCTTCTGGTTCCAGAAAAATCTGATGGCTGTCCTTGTCGGCAAACCGGTGCAGTTTATCTTCTATGCTTGGGCAATAGCGCGGCCCACGCCCAGTGATCGAACCACCATAAACGGCTGAAAAATGTAGGTTTTCACTGATAATTCGGTGTGTTTCCAAATTGGTGTGGGTGATCGCACAGGCAATTTGTGGCAGTTCAATCCGGTCATGCAAAAACGAAAATGGCACAGGCTGTTCGTCAGCCTCTTGCCAATCCAGCTGGCTGGTATCAATGCTGTTCGCATCCAACCGAGCGGGTGTGCCGGTTTTTAATTTTCCAATAGGTAAGCCTAAGCCGTACAGCGTGTCAGCTAAACCAATCGATGGCTTTTCGTCTTTGCGCCCGGCTGGGATTTTGATGTCCCCTTGGTGAATCATGCCGTTCAAGAACGTACCGGTGGTCAGCACAACGGCCCGGCTGTGCCACGCGTTTCCAGACCCATCAATTACGCCCACGGCCTTGTTGTCCTCCAAGACCAAATCTTCAACCATGCAAAACTCCACAGTCAGGTTTTCTTGGCCCTCGATCAATTTTCGCATGGCTTGGCGATATAGCTTTCGATCCGTCTGGGTGCGCGGACCATGCACTGCCGGTCCTTTGCGCCGGTTTAGCAAGCGGAACTGAATCCCTGACAGATCAGCCGCCACGCCCATCAAGCCGCCCAGCGCATCTACTTCCCGAACCAAATGCCCTTTGCCCAAACCGCCAATGGCTGGGTTGCAACTCATTTGGCCTAAATTGGAGATATCCGGAGTTAGCAGCAAGGTTTTTACACCCAACCGCGCCGAAGCTGATGCAGCTTCGCACCCAGCATGGCCGCCGCCAATAATAATGACATCAAATAAATTGGACATATTTGCGCTAAAAACCAGAAATGATCAGAACTTGGGGCTGAAATAGCGAAGTTCTGATGGGGAGTCGATACGGGACAAGCAATTGTTTCACGTGAAACAATGGGCTGGTCCTATTTTCCGATGCAAAACCCACTAAAGATTTCATCGAGAATTTGCTCCGAATGCACCAGCCCAACCAACAATTGCAAACTCTGGCTTGCGGCCCGTAAATGCTCGGCGACCAACTCAGGCGTGGCCCCTTTGGTTCGAGCAAGCTCCTTTCGGGCAGCTTGGACAGTCAATGCTGCCTGTTTTACTGCATTAACATGCCGTGCCCGAGTCAAAACCGGTGCTTCGCTTTGGGCCAAGGTCTGGACAATTTTTTGCTCAATGTGGGTCAATACTGTATTTAGGCCGGCTCCAGTTTTAGCAGATATGTTAAATTCAGCCGTTTTCTCGTCTTTTTGTATTGGTTTTTGCTGTAGGTCTGCCTTGGTTCTTAAAAATAGGTCCCCATCTTGGGCCAAAGTAGCTAGCTCCGGTTCGGCGGTGTCGTTCGGCTTTGAACTGTCGGTAAGAAACAAGCGTAAATCGGCTCGTCCTGCTAGTTTTTTGGCTCGGCGCATTCCTTCAACTTCGATTTTATTGGTCGAGGGGCGTAAGCCAGCGCTATCGGCAATCGTCACCAAAAAGCCGCCCATTTGTAATTCCACTTCGACAATATCTCGCGTGGTGCCGGGTTCTTCTGAAACGATTGCCCGTTCTTCCCCGGCCAATGCGTTTAACAGGGTTGATTTTCCAGCGTTTACCGGCCCCAACAATGCAATTAGATATCCATCTCGAATTTTTGCGCCGCGATCTGCTTGTTGCAAATTTGCTTCCAGCAAGCATTGTAATTTTTCCAGTTCAGGTTCGGTTTGTGCCACCAATGACCCGCTGACGTCTTCCTCATCTGGGAAATCTATTTCTGCTTCGATCCGAGCCAACGCCGCCAACAAAAGGCTACGCCACGTTTCGACTTGCTGACTTAGCTCCCCGCCCATTTGCCCCAAAGCTTGTTGGTGTTGCGCGCTGGTCCGGGCATCAATTAAATCAGCCAAGCCTTCAGCTTCCAGCAGGTCTAGCCGATTATTGTCAAAGGCGCGGCGGGTGAATTCACCGGGTTCAGCCGGTCGTAATCCTAATTCGAGCAGACAATTTGATACCGCATCCAACACAGCCAGTGAGCCATGACAATGAAGTTCAACCACGTCTTCGCCGGTAAAGCTGTTCGGCTTAGCAAAATAAAGCACCAAAGCCTGATCTAGCTTTTCGTGCGTTTTTGGATCAGTTAACCAGCGTAAATGGGCCGTTCGCGAAATCAGTTTTTTGCCACCAGACAGCTTCTTTGCCGCTGACAGAGCTTGCGCACCAGACAAGCGCAGTACGGCTATTCCGGCGCTGCCGCGCGCGCTGGATAAAGCAAAAATTGTCTCTGTTTCTTGTTTGTGCATGCTGGCTTTCCTGAAGCCTAACTCATTGCCTATTTACCGCTGGCAAGCAATTGCCTATGCCATTGTCCGCTTGTCTTTCTTCAAATCGTCCGCACTGGAAAAACACAATATGGTTTCTTTTAAGCTTTTGCCTGCCTTGCTTGTCTTGTTTGGCGCGTGTTCGCCACAACCCGAAACGCCGGTTGAAACGCCAAACAAGGCTCCGGTCGATCTGGCTGGGTTTTTTGATTGTGTGCGTGAGGAAGGCAAAGTGTTGATCAGCGCTCATCGGGGTGGGCCGATTGGCGGCTACCCGGAAAATGCCATTGAGACCTTTGCCCACAATGTGGCGGCAGGTCCAGTTTTGCTCGAAGTCGATGTGCGTCAATCCAGTGATGGTGTTTTGTTTTTATATCATGATGACGATCTGGGCCGCACCTCCACCGGCTCCGGATTGGTGAGTGAAAAAAGTTGGGCTGAATTATCTCGCTCCCGATTATTGGGTGAAAATGGTCAAAAAACTGATTTTTCAATCCCGACATTAGAGGCCGCTTTACGTTGGGCAAAAGATAAACCGGCCGTATTACAACTCGATATTAAACCGGACACTCCCTATCAAGACATTGCCAACCTGTTGCGTCAAACCAGCATGACCGACCAGATTGTCATGATTTCTTATAGTGCGGCCCAAGCCCGGGCGTTTCACAAACTGGCCCCTGCCGCGATGCTTTCCGTCTCAGCAGATACTGGCGCAGCGCTTGATCAATTATTGCAAGAAGGCTTTCCTGCCGAGCGAGCTTTGGGCTGGATGGGCATAGGCACACCGGAAGCCGGTCGGGTCGGACATTTATCCGCAATGGGCGTCGAGCCAATCGTCGCCAGTATGGGCGCGCTGGACCGCAGATTAGCTGATACCAATTCTGATCACGAGTATGTCTCGTTTGTTGGAGCGGAGGCGGTCATCTTGGCTACGGATCGAACGTTCGCGGTTCGAGCTGCCTTACGGCGTGATGATGATCTTTTGGACGTTTGCCCGTTTCCAACTGGTAATTAACTCATTAAATCAAAGAGATACTGCTTTTTGAAAGGCATCTCTCGCCAACAGGTTTTTTGCCCAAGCGACGACATTTTCTGGTGCATACTCTTCTAATTTGCCAACGAGATTCAAACCATAGGCGATATAGCCAACCGAAATATCGGCAATGGTAAACTTGTCTGCAGCAAGAAAAGGGCGACCTCCTAAATCAGCGCCTAATTGCTCCAGCATTTTTTGCAAATTGTCGGCGGCCCAAGCTGCCATGGCCTTGTTGCGGTCCTTTTCGGGTAGCAACATGCTGTGCCCAAAATATACCGATAGATACATACCAAACCCGGATTCGCCGCCGTGCATCCATTGCAAGAACCGGCCATAGTCCGCATGGTCTTCGCCCACCAACAAATCTTTGCCGCCAAATTTTGTGGCGACAAATTCTAGGATCGCGGTGCTTTCCTGCATCAGGTTTCCACCCACCATAATGCTTGGTACTTTTTGTAATGGGTTTATCGCAGCATATTCTGATCCGCCGGTATCGCCCATTTTCAGATCGACCTTTTCAAGATCATATTCCAAACCCATTTCTTCGAGCAGCCAAAGAACTCGCAAGCTACGCGTGTGGGTCGCGTGAAATAATTTGATCGTCATGTTGGTCACTCCCAAATGGATGTTGGTCTGGATTACGTGTTCATGCTGTCAAAGAAGTCATCGTTGGTCTTGGTTTGACGCAGTTTTTCCAGCAAGAACTCGATGGCATCAATGGTCCCCATTGGGTTGATAATCCGCCGCAAGACAAAGGTCTTGGCCAATTGGTCTTTGGGAACAATCAACTCTTCTTTACGCGTGCCAGATTTGGTTACATCAATCGCTGGGAACACCCGTTTGTCGGAAACTTTGCGATCCAGCACAATCTCGGAATTACCGGTGCCCTTAAATTCTTCAAAGATCACTTCATCCATCCGCGAGCCGGTATCGATCAGTGCGGTCGAGATAATGGTCAGCGAGCCGCCATGTTCGATATTCCGTGCCGCACCAAAAAATCGTTTCGGCCGTTGCAAAGCATTGGCATCCACCCCGCCGGTCAACACTTTGCCCGATGAAGGCACCACGGTGTTATAGGCTCGGCCCAGTCGAGTAATTGAATCCAGCAAAATTACCACGTCTCGGTCGTGTTCGACCAAGCGCTTGGCTTTCTCGATAACCATCTCGGCAATTTGTACGTGGCGGGTTGGCGGCTCGTCAAAGGTAGAAGCAATCACTTCGCCGCGCACGGTGCGCTGCATATCGGTTACCTCTTCTGGCCGCTCATCAATCAACAACACAAACAAGAAACACTCCGGGTGGTTCTCGGCAATGGCAATTGCGATGTTTTGCAACAATACAGTTTTACCGGTGCGCGGTGGCGCCACGATCAAGGCGCGCTGGCCTTTTCCCAAAGGGGCAACAATATCAATCACCCGGCCCGATCGGTCTTTTTTGGTCGGGTCTTGGGTTTCCATCAACATCCGTTCCTCTGGATATAATGGAGTCAAATTGTCGAAGTGAACTTTGTGCCGGGTCTTTTCCGGATCTTCGAAATTGATTTGCGTCACTTTCATCAGTGCAAAATATCGCTCTCCATCCCTAGGTGAACGAATTTCACCCTCCACGGTGTCCCCGGTGCGAAGCGACATTTTCTTGACTTGCGCCGGGCTGACATAGATATCGTCCGGGCCAGCCAGATAATTGGCTTCCGGAGAACGTAAAAACCCAAACCCGTCCTGGGTCACATCCAAAGTACCCTGCCCGATGATCTCAACGTCGCATTCGGCTAGGTCCTTCAAAATGGCAAACATCATGTCTTGTTTGCGCATGGTCGAAGCATTTTCAATTTCTAGCTTCTCGGCAAAGTCGAGCATTTCCTTCGGAGATTTTTTTTTCAGCTCTTCGACGGTCATTCGGGTCAAACCAAATGGCGCTTCATTGTCGTCTGATGTTTCTGGGGTTTCAGTTTCGTTTTCGTTTTCGTCACTCATTGGAATACCTTGGGCTGAAATGATCTTAAAGAGATCCAACAGAAAAGCTGCAATCACGCGCCAATCAGGTTCTCGGTCTGGTTAAATTGTAAGGGTTGGAACCGGACAAAGCCGATTCCGAAAAGAAGGGAGGCCACGAAAACCATGGCAAACCCGTTGCGTCAAGCGTCTTTACAGGAAAACCACGGCAGTGATTACGATCACCATCGCCAAAACGGCCGGTACTTCATTCATCATTCGCCAAAACCGTTCGCTGCGTACGCGGATATCATCCGCAAATTTTCGCTGTTGTCGCAAATAAAATTCGTGAATGCCGGTCATCACCAACACCAAAGTGAGCTTTATGATCCACGCCAATTGCATGAATACTTCGACTGTCCCGGACCGAGCCGCTACGCTGGTCAGCAACAAAAGGCCAAAGACCCAAGTCATCAGACCGGCTGGGTTCATAATAACCCGAACCAGACGACCCTGTTGCTCGATCAAGGCTTTGGCTGCCTTTGATCCCGGCTCCGTCTGAAACTGGTAGACAAACTGCCGAGGTAAAAACAGTAATGCTGCCATCCAGAAAATCACAAAGATAATGTGCCCGGCCCGCCACCAGTCATAATGCTCAGCAATAAAAATCATGACCCGCCGTTTCCTTGCAGTGCGATCGTTACTTGTTCGGCCAATGCTTCGATAAACCGTTGATTGGTTCGTAAAGTGGCCGCCCGCAAATATATCTCTATTCCGGCCTGTCTGGCCAGTTCAGCGTATTCAATATCCAGTTCGACCAAGGTTTCAATATGCTCGGAGACAAAAGCGACAGGAACCACCAACAGATTTTTGTTGTCGCGCCCGGCTCGGGTAATTTCATCAATAGTGTTGGGACCAATCCATTTTAGCGGGCCAACCCGGCTTTGATAACATATCTGACAATCTTGCAGCTCGGCTGGTAGTTTCGCAATAATTTTTGCAGCACTGGCTTCGATTTGGGATTGGTACGGATCGCCTGCCTCGATATTTTTTTCTGGCAAGCCGTGCGCGCTAAACAACACTCGAATGTTTTTAGGGCTTTTCGCTTGTTTCCAGATTTGTAGAATTTGCTCCACATGGGCCTCGATAAACTTTTCACTGGTCGCATAGCTTTCAACGGAAACCGATTTCCACTTGTCTTTTCGAGTTTGCTTGGCCCACTCACCCAATGAAGAGCCGGACGTGGTATGAGAGTATTGAGGGTAAAGCGGTAGTAAAACGACCTGATTAGGTACAAATTTACGTGTCTTTTCAATAGCTTCGTTAGTTGATGGTTCAGAGTACCGCATGGCGGTTACACATAGAAATTCATTTTTCTGATTTTGTTGGTTCAGCATTTTTTCCAGTGCTGCCCGTTGTTTTTCTGTCTCAGCCATTAGCGGAGAGCCTCCGCCCATCAATTGGTAATTGGCTTGGGCCGGTTTTTCACGGCGGCGGCTGATCAACTCAGCCAGTAGATGACGCAACCCAAAAGGCAGGCTCATAATCGCCGGGTCTGAAAACAGATTGCGTAAAAAAGGGCGAACTGATGCTTGATCTTTTGGCCCGCCCATATTGAATAAGACGACTGCTATTTTTTGACTGATGCCAGACATAAAACTTATTGGCCCTGCACAGCTTTAACCAAGCGCTCCATATGGGCAATCGGTGTTAATGGTGTGATCCCATGGCCCAAATTAAACACATGTGGCCGACCGGAAAAATCTTCAATAATCCGCTCAATCTCTAATTCCAACTGATCTGTTCCGGCACACAACACCGCATTATCGAGATTTCCTTGCACGGGGAAGTTTTTTGGCAGCAATTGATCAACACTTTGCGCGCTTTGACTTTGATCCAAGCCAATCGCAGTACAACCGGTATCGGCCGCATATGATTTGATCAGTCCGCCACAGCCACGCGGAAAGCCAATAATCGGGCAAGTTATGCCCTGCTCACGCAACGCAGTTATAATCCGCCGGGTTGGTGTAATGATGACCCGTTCAAATAACACGGGCGGCAAATTATCAGCCCAAGAATCAAATAATTTGAGCACTTGTGCGCCAGCTTTGACCTGCATGATCAAATACTCGACTGTGGCTTGTTCAATAAGGCGCAATAAGGCGTCAAAACTTTCCGGGTTCTGCCAAGCCCACAACCGCGTATTCCATTTATCTCGACTGCCCTGCCCCTCAACCATATAGGTCGCCACAGTCCATGGCGAACCAGCAAATCCGATCAAAGCAGTTTCAGGGTCCAGCTCAGCCCGAACCCGGCTGACTGTTTCTCCGATATTGGATAATTTATCTAATGACCAAGCTTGGCGATACGGATCAAGATCATCCCCGGGCGCGACCGGATCTAGCTTTGGACCTTCGCCGGGTACAAACCGCAAATTCATTCCGAACGCCATTGGGATCAGCAAGATATCAGCAAATAAAATGGCCGCATCTAAATTAAACCGGCGCAAGGGTTGCATTGTGGCTTCGGCTGCCATTTCTGGATTTAGGCAAAAACCGACAAAATCTTTGGCTTGCGTCCGCAGTTTCCTATATTCAGGAAGATACCGCCCTGCTTGTCGCATGATCCAGACCGGAGGCCTTGGTAAGCAAGCTCCTTCGAGGGTTTTTACCAGCTTTGTGTGAGCCAAAGGATTATTCCTTTTAAAGAAATTTATCTATTAAGATTGTTTTGATTGTAGTGAGCTTGTCAAACTTGGTGATAACTAATTTATACCAATTTATGCTGGATTATCCACAACTTTCTCCACAAGGAATATAGTTAAAATAGAAAATTTTTTAGATAAAAGTATATTATTTCAAATAGATAATAAGAAATTGGATAACCGGAAATTTTATCAACAGATCAAATCGTTCTCAGTAGTTTTGCATGTGGATCAAAAAGCCTGTGGAAAAGCAGGGGAAAGTAGATCACACTCGGTGAGGTCTATTGGCACGTCGGAAATACACCATGAATTGTTCTTATTTTGTTAACACTTTATTAATACTTTTTGCACGACCAAAATGGGCCAGTCAGCCCCGGATTTTACCATGACTAAACCCGAAAAACTTGGGCTGTTTTTGCACGTTCATCTGGTTTCGGATTCAACCGGCGAAACCTTGGCTGGCGTGATGAAAGCCACCTGCGCCCAGTTTTCCAATCTGATTCCGATTGAGCATATGCATACCATGATCCGATCTGAACGGCAGATGGATCAGGTGCTAGCCAGTATGGAGCGCGCCCCCGGTCTGGTTATGTTTACCATGGTCAGCTTGTCCTTGCGGGACCATCTGTTGGAATGGTGCGCTAGAAACTCAGTGCCCTGCATGGATGTGCTTGATCCATTGCTCAAAACCATGAGCCAATACCTCGGCACGCCGATTATTCATGAAACCGGGGCGCAACATGCGCGCGACGATAGTTATTACCGGCGGATTGATGCGCTTAATTTTGCAACCACTAATGATGACGGGCAATTGGGATCGCGGCTTGATAATGCAGATGTAATCCTGCTTGGAGTTAGCCGGACGTCCAAAACCCCGACTTGTGTCTATCTAGCCAATCGCGGGGTCAAAGCGGCCAATATACCGGTGGTCCCCGGGCTTCCCTTGCCGGATGAGTTACAGCGCAAAAATGGTCCTTTGGTCATTGGCCTAACGGTTAGTCCAAAGCGTCTGGTCCAAATTCGCCGAAATCGCTTACTTTCTTTGAATGAAGAGCACACAACTTCCTATATCGACGAAGCAGAGGTTCGCAAAGAAGTGGTCAATGCCAAGCGGCTCTATGCGCGGCACCATTGGCCGGTGATTGATGTCACTCGGCGGTCCATTGAGGAAACCGCTGCTAAAATCCTATCCTTGCTGCAAGAACGCGGCGAAAGCGAATAAAGATGCAAACTTGCCCGCTTATTCTGGCTTCCACCAGCCAAATTCGCCAAAGCTTGCTGCGCAATGTTGGTTTGGACTTTCAGATCTGCAAGCCAGCGGTCGACGAAGAACAGCTCAAAAACCAAAACCCTGAATTAAAGCCGCTAGAGCTGGCTGCTCTTTTGGCCCGAGCCAAGGCGTTGGCCATAACGGCCCCTGCCGAAGCCCTAATTATTGGAGCAGATCAGGTCTTGGAACTGGACGGGCGCTCCTTAGATAAAGTCCCGACCATGGAGCTGGCTCGGAGCCGCCTTTTACAGTTGCGCGGCCGGGGACACTATTTGGTTGGCGCAGTTGTGTTGGCAAAAAACGGAAAAATCATTTGGCAGAACGGCCATCGCTCTGAGTTACAGATGCGGGACTTTTCGGAGGACGAGCTGGACAGGTATTTGGACCAAACCGGAGAGCGGGTTTTAGCCAGCGTCGGGTGCTACGAATTGGAAAAAGAAGGTATTGGATTGTTTGATGCTGTTGGTCCGGATCACTTTGCGATGTTGGGCCTGGCGCTGCTTCCTCTGTTGGAAGCATTACGCGCCCATGGAGGGTTGTGATCATGAGTAAACCTGAAAAACAAACACCTTGGGCTTGTGTGATCGGCGATCCAATCGGCCACAGCCTTTCGCCTTTGCTACACCAGACTTGGATACAGGAAACCGGCATTTCAGGCAATTATTCAGCAGTGAAAATCAATTCAGCGCAATTTCTCGGCAGTCTCTTGGAGTATTTTGCAGATTCTCATTTTGTCGGCGCCAACATCACTTTGCCACATAAACAAGCGGCATTGGATTTGGCCGACATTGTTTCTCCTTTGGCTCAGAAAGTTGGCGCGGCAAATTTTTTGTATCGTGCGGACGGAAAAATTCAGGCCGACAATACGGATGTACACGGGTTTCTGGAGCCATTATTGCGGATTTTGCACCGACCGAATTTGACCAAAAAGCGCGCACAGGTTTTTGGTTCTGGCGGCGCAGCCCGCGCTGTTTTGATCGGCTTGCAACAAGCTGGTATCGAACAGGTTTTGCTGTGTAATCGCACCGATAAAAAGGTGAAACTTTTATCTGAGGATCTGGGGTTTTCCAATTTGGAATGTTTGCCTTGGGCTTTACGAAATGACCCGTCGTACTCGCCCGACTTGGTGATCAATGCGGGTAGTGCCGGTATGACTGGCTTTGAAAAACTGGATGTAGATCTAGGTTTTTGCCACGATAATACGTTGGTTTATGATCTGGTTTACAAACCGTTGGTCACGCCGTTGCTGGCTTTGGCACAAGAGAAAGGCCTGAAGACCATAGGGGGTCTGGATATGCTGGTTTCGCAGGCAAAACCCTGTTTCGAAAGACTATTTGGGGCCAAAGTTCCATTGGATAGCCAAGCGGCCGACCGGGCTTTGGCCCAGTTGCAACAACAGGGGACTACGTAACATGCTCCTTGTAGCAATTACCGGCTCGATCGGAATGGGTAAATCAACCACGACACTACTATTCGCCGAAGCGGGGATACCAGTGTTTGATGCGGATCAATCGGTGCACGAGCTTTATGCCCAAGGCGGTGCGGCTGTCGGGCCAATTCAGGCATGGTTACCGGAGGTGGTTCAGGACGGCGCTGTAGATCGAAGACGACTGGCTGCACACTTGGCCGAAAACAAGAGCGATTTTGCCAGGCTGGAAAAACTGGTGCATCCGCTAGTGGCGCAACACCGCGCCGCTTGGACTCGGCAACAGCAGGATAGTGGCGCAGAAATGGTCTTGTACGACATTCCCTTATTGTTTGAGGGCGGCGGAGAGACTTTGGTTGATTTGGTGGTGTTGGTCAGTGCTTCGACGGAAGTACAGCGAAAGCGAGTGCTGGCACGCCCGGAAATGACTTCGGCCAAGTTTGAACAAATCCTAGCCCGACAAATGCCCGATGCGCAAAAACGAGAAAAGGCTGACTATCTGATCCTGACCGAACAGGGCATAGAAGATGCGCGCTTGCAGGTGGCAGCCATTTTGCGTCACATACGCCAAGGGCTGATTCGAAAAAACCGGACAGCCCGCAAATCGTGAAGGGGGCTTAATTGCGCGAGATTATCTTTGATACGGAAACCACCGGGTTTCAGGCCAATGGTGGTGACCGGATCACCGAAATTGGCTGTGTTGAGGTGATCAACTATCTGCCTACCGGCGAGACTTGGCAGGAATACGTAAACCCGGAACGGGATATTCCAGACGAAGTGGTCAAAATTACCGGCCACGAAACTCCATTTTACCGAGACAAACCGTTGTTTGCGGAAGTGGCGGACAGTTTTTTAGATTTTGTCGGTGACGGGCGTCTTGTGGCCCATAATGCTAACTTTGACCGAGGCTTTATCAATGCGGAGCTAAAGCGCATCGAAAAGCCAGTGCTGCCAGACACCCAGTTTTTTGATACATTGGTGTTGGCTCGACAAATGTTTCCCGGCGCATCCAATTCGCTGGATGCACTTTGTCGGCGGATGGAAATTTCTCTGTCTGGCCGGGATTTTCACGGAGCGTTGCTGGATGCACAATTATTGGCCCAAGTTTATCTGGAATTAAACGGCGGCCGCGAACGGGTGCTCGATCTCTCCCCGGGCGGCGAAGCCGCTTCGGGCGAACAGGCGGAATGGACCCCCCGCGCGCCACGAGTAAAGCCGTTGGCTAGCCGGTTATTGGATGCTGAACGCGCCGCTCACACCAAATTCTTGGCAGAATTGGGTGAGCAAGCGATTTGGCACCGTTACCTTAAGCAATAAAAGTTACGCTTTTGAATCCGGTTCTTTATCAGCAGCAGGGGCCGCTTCTTGTTCGGCGGCTTGTTGATCAGCCATTTGTTGCAAGCGTGAGCGATAGACAGCAGCAAAATCAATTGGATCCAACGGCAAGGCTGGAAAGCCACCATCTTGGGTCATGCCGGAAATAATCCGGCGAGCATAAGGAAACAGCAGGCGAGGGCATTCAATGTGCAACATTGGCTCCATGCCTTCGGCCGGGATGTTTTCCAACGAAAATAAGCCGCAATATAGCAATTCGACCAAAAACAGCACAGCATCGCCTCGTTTGGCGGTGATGGTGATCGGCAAACCAACTTCCCACAGGCCGTCTTGCACCGGATCAATTTGTACGCCGATCTGCATATCAATGGCTGGCGCATCTCCGCCCTGCATCGAATTTGGCGCGTTTGGGTTTTCAAAGGAAAGGTCCTTCACATATTGGGTTAAAACCCGCAATTGTGGGCCAGCGGCAGCAGCCGGTGCGGCTGGTTGGTTTGGTGTGTCGTTCGTATCAGACATCGATCGATCCTTGAGCATTGATGAAATATGGGCAGTGACCACAAAAGCGGCGACCCGATTTGATAAAGTTGGCGGCTGTTACCACGAGCAGCAAATAACAGCAAGCGCTGGGCTGACAGAACCGGACGAACCGGGTTATAAAGCCGGTTATATCTTGTTCAGCCCCCATTTTGAAAAGTGCCAACCCAATGGACTATTTTGTTTTGATCTTGATTGCCGGATTAGCGGTAATGGTTTTGGCCAAACTATATTCAGTGTTAGGCAAAGATGTTGGCGCGCCACCGCCACAGAGCCAACAGGCCCGGCCAACAGACAAAATAGAAGCGGCCCCAGCATCGCGCCCATCGGTTGCGGGGTTTTCTGGGCTGGCCGCCCTACAGAAAACGGATCCAGGGTTTGACCCGTCGGCTTTTTTGCAAGGCGCACAATCTGCTTATGAAATGATCGTAAAGGCATTTGCCGCTGGAGATCGGGAAACGTTACAAGGCTTGCTTGAAGAAGAGGTTTTTGAAACCTATGATGGCGCAATAACCGAACGCGAAACCAATGGGCAAACGGTGCAAATTGATATTGTTCGGGTACTGGACACGAAAATAGTAGACGCTTCGGTCGAACGAAAAAAGGCCTTTTTGACTGTGCAATTCCATACGGACCTGTCGGTCATCGAAACTGACAAGGAAGGCAATTCCACAGTTGAAAAAGAAGGCGGAATTGCTGAAACCACCGAACAATGGACTTTTAGCCGTGACCTGAACAGCACCGATCCGAACTGGCGCTTGTCTGCCGTGGCAGCAATTGCTTGAAGCCCAAACCAGAGCAGGGGGACGGTATGAGACACTCATTGGATAGTATCGGACGTATTGGTAAAACGGTTTTTGCCCTGACTTTCTGCTTGGCGTTATTGTCGTGTGTTTCAACATCTAAACCAGCACCTGTGCAACCAGAGGCGCCAGTCCCGGAAACGGAAGAGCATCTGGTACAGGAAGTTCTGCCGGAGCCAGAAGCCCCCACCCCGATTGTCGCAGACGCAGACGGAGTGTTTCGTCAGCAAGTAGACTTTGAAGCATTACCTGGATGGGACGAGCAAACCCAAATTCCTGCCTTTTTGGCCTTTTTAGGTTCCTGCGAAAAGCTGACCCGACCGGCGAACCAAGCCAATGAAGGCAGCAATTACTGGGGAATGCCCTGCGCGCAAGCGCGAAAACTGCAACAAGACCCAGCCGGTTTGTCAAAAAGCCTCACCCGACAGTTTTTTGAGACATGGTTTACTCCGTTTGCACTGTCTTTGCCGGATACTGACCAAGGATTGTTGACCGGGTATTATGAGCCGGAATTACCAGTGCGGGCCGAACCCAATTTGGAATACTCCGAGCCAATTTTGGCCCGACCAGATGACCTGGTTACGGTTTCCCTGCGCCGCATGGACCCAAGCCTGCCAGATAAAAAACTGGTTGGGCGCGTGTCGAAGGGGCAGTTGCAGCCCTATTACACAAGAGGAGAAATTCGGCAATCTACCGGACACCCACTGGCTTGGGGCCGACCGATTGATGTGTTTTTCTTACAGGTACAAGGTTCAGGTCGCATCCGGTTTGAAGGT
>JAJFFR010000118.1 GCA_021776555.1 Robiginitomaculum sp. | reverse complement strand
CAATTTACTGAAAGGCGCAGCCTCACAAGCCATACAAAATCTTGAGCTGGCTTTGGGTACTGGATAATCAAACTAGAATCAGTCGACTTCCCCGACAAATTTACGGATAGCCGCCCAACTTTGTGGCTCGATTAAAGTCGGTGCGTGTCCAACATCCGGCACAATGGTTACCACCATGTCCGGTTTTCGAGATTTCATTGTCTCGAGAGTTTCGGCCGATAGGATGTCGCTAATTCCGCCCCTGATTACCAAGGTCGGTATTTCCTTCAAGGCCAAAAATAAAGGCCACAGATTAGCCAAATCTTGATTGCCCGGCGTAACGGATTGACTGATCTTCGGATCATAATTCAACACCAATTGGCCTTCCTTGCCTTCGCGGAAGGTTTTTTTTGCAAAATCCAGCCAGAATTCATGCCCGGTTTCTTTGGGGTAGGCCGCATCATTGATCTCTTTAATCCGAATTGCGGCATCATCCCAAGACGTCACAGGCGTGCTTTTACCCACATACCCTTGAATGCGAGCTAATCCCCGTGGATCAATCTCTGGTCCAATGTCGTTGATGATGGCACCGGCCATGCGCTCTGGCGCTGCTGATGCGGCAATCATGGTCATCAGACCACCCATGCTTGTGCCAATAAACAGTGCTTTTTTGATGCATAAATGGTCCAGCAATCCCAACATATCGCCGGTATAGATCAACGGGCTATAGCGTGCCGGGTCTGTTTCCGGGTCGGAATCGCCCCGACCTCGTTGTGACGCGGTGATCACTTTTCGTCCCATCATGGCGAGACGAGGCGCTAAGTCTTCAAAGTCTAGCAGATTGCGGGTTAGTCCATGCAGACACAGGATCGGAACGCCGGTTTCTTCCCCACCGATGGCTTCATAGACGCGATAGGCAATGTGCGGCCCCTCAGCGGTTTGCATCTTATGATCTGAAAAGTTTGGGTCTTGCATTTGCCTGCCTAAAATTGTGCCAAGTTCACCCTATGGATAGGTGATTTTATTCCAGTTTTCCAGCCGTCAAAAAGTCGCGGACAATTTGGGCGCTTTGCACCGGCTTTTCTTCTTGCGCCATGTGTCCCACATCTTCGAGCAAGACAAACTTGGCGTTTTCTATCGCTTCCACAATTCGCTCGCCTTGTGCTGGCGGGATCAACCGATCCTGCGCGCCCCAAAGCACCAAGGTTGGTGCCGTGATCCACGCCAATTGCCGGGTAGGGTCCGGCATGGTGAACATGGAAATATGAGCAATCAACGCATCAGCATTGCCTTGCCGGAGCATCATGTCCTGCGTGCTTTGCAACCGGACATCTGTCAGCCGAGACGGGTCAGCCCACAAAAAGGTTGCAGCCTGTTTCAGGCCAGACATCGGGGCAAAGCGCAAAAATGCAGCCATGGCAGCCGGAGCCTTGATTGGCTCGTCTTGAACCGCGTTGAAGGGAAAGGCCGGGCCATCTACCAAAATCAATTTTTCAACACGATCTGGGAATTGCGCGGCAAAATGCCAAGCGATCGTCCCGCCCAAGGAGTTTCCAGCTAGGTTGACTGTTTCTAGCTCCAATGAATCGAGCAATCTTTCCAAGAATATGGCGCGTTGTTGCGGCGTGTATCTTTGTTTGGGATCAGGCCCGGTCAGCCCGTGGCCCAGCAGGTCATAACGCACAACACGAAATTCATCCTGCAATTCAGCAGCCCAACCATCCCAGCTTTCCAGCGAATAACTAAACCCGTGCAATAATACCAGAACTGGGCCATCCGTTGGCCCCTCAATCCGCACCCGGACCCGCGCACCATCAATCTCGATAAATCGATCCGCAGAGGTCAAATGCTGGGCCTCAAGTTTTGCTGGCGAATTCCTTTCACTTTTTTTGGAAACCCAAACCCAACCCGCAATTCCAACCACCAAAATTACAACCAAAGTGAACCAGATAATTTTCTTCATTGTTTACTCCCGAAAAAGAGAACTTCAAACCAAACAAGGGCGCACCGACCGGTGCGCCCCTGTTGTGTCAGCAATCATCATTTAGCCTAATGGCGCCAAACCAAAGTCGCGGTAATGGTCCGGGGAGCGCCGAAAAAGGCAGTCAAATTCCCTTCCAAGCCCAATGACGTATTGGTGACAAAATCATAGCCGGCCACTTTATACCGTTCATCGGTAATGTTTTTGGCATGAATGCCAAACTGCCAGCTGTTGTCGTCGCTATTCCATACCAATGATGAATTCCACAGCGCAAAAGATTCTTGATCAATCGGCGAAGCTAGCTCGAATTGTTGTGAGTCCCCCCGGTACGAGAGTGTATTCAAGAAGGTCAAGTTCCCGCTTTGAAATGGCGCGCTATAGCTCAACGTGGCTGAGGCGGTCAGGTCCGGGGTGTTTTGTACTTGAGCCACATTTGAAATATCCACACCAAACGCGTTGATAAACTCTTTGTATTCGGCGTCTAGAACACCCAATGCCCATTGAACCGACCATGCATCACCCGGCGTGAACGCATCATCCGCCAGTTGTAAATTACCTTCATATTCAAGACCTTTGATTTCGATCGACCCTGCATTGGAGGTTACACCTGTAAAGGTATCATTGACCCCATCACCAGTGGTATCCAGTCCAACAGAACCTGGCACTTGTACGTTCGTATAATCGGCATAAAAGGCAGAAATAGAGTGGCTATAGGCACCCATTTGGGTTTTCCAGCCAATTTCATAACTGTCCACTTCTTCCGGTTCAAAAGCCATAAACTGAAAAATTTCAGCTGGGCTGACTGCGCCGCTACCATCAAAGTCAGGCGCGCCAGTGGATTGCGCCCTCGGATCAAAACCGCCGCCTTTGAAGCCTTGGCTAAAGCTGACATACACATTATTGTTTGCATCTGGTTTCCACGCCAATGAAACATGGGGGCTGAAATCAGTCCACGAATTGGTTCCATTAAAGTTGGAGGTCACAGCAATCGGAAAACCCGTGCCACCGAATGCTGGGGAAAATCCACCCAAAAATGTAGTACGCAATACTTGCGCGGTGCGCTCATCATCGGTGTAACGACCACCAAGTGTAAGGCTGAATTTATCATTCAGATCATAGGTGAAATCGGCAAATACCGACCAAGTATCGGTGCTGACATCGCCCAAGGTTTGCGCTTGCAATCCTGGTAAGCCAATCAAGCCACCCAGATCGGCTAGCAGCACATCAAATATGTTAAATGTTTTCGCATCTAGATAATAAAAACCGGCAACACCCGATAATTTTTCATTTTGATACAAAACTTGAAATTCTTCGGAGAACTGCTCGTTATTGACCTGAAACGGGGCCTCAAGGTCAGAGTTTGGCAGGCTGTCAAAATCAATCGGGGACAGGGTATCGTCTTCGCGGTAAGCCAAGGTATTGCGGAATGTCCAGTTCGGATTAGCTTGCCACTCAGCCAAGAAGTTGACGCCTTTTGACTTAACTTCCTGATCAACCACGGTCAAACCGGCGCGTGTATCAAAAACATCATCCAAAACCGGTGCGCCAGTAAATCCACCAACCAACAGGCGATGACCATGCTTGGCATTCGAATCATCATCCATGATGTCGCCGCTCAAGCGCATAAACAGGCCATTTCCCGGTTCAAACTCGGCTGACAACCGGCCTGCCCAAACCGACTTATTGTAATTGTCCTGACCGGTGGTCAAATTATCGCCATACCCATTATGGGATAAACGAGCAACGGACCCACCGACCCGAAACGCATCACTTAGCGGGGCGCTGGCCATCATAATACCGTCCAGCTGGTTATAGGAACCAGCGTTCAACTTAACGGACATGGTTGGTTTTTCCTGATCGATCCGCTTGGTCACATACTTGACGGCACCGCCAATGGTATTTCGACCATACAATGTGCCCTGCGGTCCGCGTAACACTTCGATGCGTTCAACTTCATAAATATCCAAAACAGCGGCTTGCGGACGATTGAGGTAAACATCATCCAGATAAATACCCACGCCCGGTTCAAACCCGGCCACCGGGTCTTGTTGCCCAACGCCACGAATAAACGCAGTCAATGTGGAATTGGTCGCGCGAGAATATTCCAACGTCACATTCGGAGTGGTTTCATTCAATGCCGTGATATCTGCGGCACCACTTAATTCCAACGCTTCGCCGGAATAGGCGGTAATCGCCATCGGAACATCTAAAATTGATTCTTCTCGTCTTCGAGCCGTCACCGTGATGGTGTCGGATCGAACCGCCGCTGCGTCTTGTGAGAGCACCGGGCTAGCGCCCAGGACAGGTAATGCAAAAACGCTGGCCAATAAGGCGCGGCCATAAATGCTGGTTTTCAATTTGGTCATTTGGTTCTCCCCGGCCTGCGATATTCACGGCCTAATATATTGCGCGGCGTACAACTCTGATCTAATCCAGTAGATAATTTCAACGTTGTATGAAAAGTCAAGTATTTTTCTACACTTGTTTAATTTATGAATTTAGTGTTGCATTCAACAAACAACGGCAGCTTGCGAATTGGAATAAAATTCCGTACTGATTGGCCAAAGAGACAATAGAAGAACGGTTTTATGGCCAAAAGAGGCGACGCAACCCGCAAGAAAATTCAGGACGCAGCAGAAGAACTGTTCGCGGCCCGAGGCTTTTATGGCGTAACTGTGCGCGAAATTACCCGACTGGCTGGCGTGGATACAGCATTAGCTAATTACTATTTTGGCTCTAAGAAAAATCTGTTCGACAGTGTTTTGCTCCGCAGAGCCGAAGGGCTGAATGAGGCCAGACTTAAAGCGCTGGAAGACGTAGAGCGAGAAGCCGGAGACAACCCACCCGACCTTGAAAGAGTGATTGATGCGTTCACCCATCCGTTGTTGGACCGTTCCGAACGGGGCGGGCCAGAATGGAAATCTTACTTTGCCTTGATAGCCCAAGTAAACAATTCGCCGGAGTGGGGCGGGCGGATGATGACTGAGTATTTTGACCCATTGGTTCGACGCTTTATTGCCGCGATCAAGCGGGCGTTACCCAACACGCCTGATGAGGAAATATACTGGGCGTATCATTTCTTGTCGGGGGCCTTAGTCCTGACCTTTGCCGAGACTGGCCGGATTGATAATTTGTCAGACGGGCTGTGTCGTTCCAGTGATCTGGAAAGTGTACACCGCCGGTTACCGCCGTTTATTGCGGCCGGATTTCGGGCGCTTAAAGAACGCGATAACGAAAAACCGTAATCTATGGCTATGCTTTGCGTGTTGATACCGGTCGCTTTCGCGTCGTCGAATATAAAACTTATTTCAACGTAGTATGAATTTTCTTGACAAAAGCTCCGAGTTTGAATTTGTTTTCAGCACAACCATTCGGAGCAGGTCCATCAGTATTAGCGCATTTTCACCAGCCAAAAGGCACCATCGGTTCAGTAGCGGGCGGGCTTTAACATGACAAATACAAGTCATTCCAGCGCTGAGCGCGCAAGCAGTTACCGGACGGAAACAAGCCTGACCGGGCGAGCGCCGATGTTTTCGGATATACTGGCACTACATGGCAAATGGCGCGGCAATAAGCCTGCCTTGGTAGTTGGCGGTCAATCGATCAGTTGGGCCGAACTAGACGCCAAAGCCAACCAAGTTGCCAATGCGCTATTGGCCTCCGGGCGTGCCAAAGGCGATGTCATCGCGCTTCTGATGCAAAATAATCGAGAAATGGTTGAGGCTCTAATTGGTATTGCCAAAGCAGGAATGGTTTCGGCTCCCTTGAACCTTTCGGTAACGAACGAAGCCATTGAGGCAATGATCAAGGATGCGGATGCCCAAGGCATTTTGACCACTTATGATCAAGCCAACCGATTATCCAATAGCCCAGCCATTATGGCCCTACCACTCAAAATCACCTGCGAGTCCAATGATAAAATCAAAAATTGGGAAAATTGGCAGAACTGGACAGAGGGGCAATCCCGGCAGGCTCCAAATTGCCAACTAGAACCAGACGATCCGTTTAACATCATCTATTCTTCTGGAACGACCGGACAGCCCAAAGGAATTGTTCACACGCAACAAACTAGGCTGGACTGGGCCTATGATTTATCGATTGCACTGCGATATCACGGCAATTCACGCACCCTTTGTACCTTGAATTTGTATTCCAATATTGCCTGGGTACAGATGATGTGTACATGGCTGGCCGGAGGAACCTTGCATTTAGCGCGGCAATTCGATGCTGGTGATGTGCTGGCTCAAATTGAAACCCATGAAATTACCCATACCGCCATGGTTCCGGTGCAGTTTCAACGTCTGCTGGATCATAAGTCTGCAGCACATACTGATCTGGATTCCATGCAAGCCATGATGTCTTGTGGTTCAGCATTACATGAAGAGCTAAAGGCAAGAATTTTTGACCGGTTTTCGTGCGGCATTATCGAATTATACGGACTAACTGAAGGGGTGATCACCACGCTTGAGCCGGAAGAAATTGAAGGGCGATTGGCTTCAGTTGGTCGGCCTTTGATCGGCACAGACCTCTGTTTGCTGGATGATAACGATCAAGTATGCGCCACAGGACAAGCCGGTGAAATCCTAAGCCGAGGCCGCATTGTCATGCCGGGCTACCACAACCGGCCCGACGCTAACGAGCAATGCACGTGGATTGATGAACAGGGTAAAGCGTGGTTACGTACCGGTGATATTGGGAAACTGGATGAAGAGGGCTACCTCTATATCGTGGATCGCAAGAAAGACATGATCCTGTCCGGCGGACAAAATATCTATCCAGCTGATATTGAGAGCGTTTTAGTGGAACACCCTCAAGTCTGCGATGCGGCAGTTATTGGCATACCATCAAAAGATTGGGGTGAAACACCTATCGCATGGGTTGAACCCAAAATAGATACGAAACCAGACACCGACGAAATTATGGAATGGCTCAATCAACGAGTGGGCAAACGGCAGAGAATTCGAGCGGTCTATCTGATCAACACTTTACCTCGCAATCCAAACGGCAAGATTTTGAAACGAGAGTTACGCGATATTTCAATTTCTGGGTAGTAGAATTTCCGGCTTTTTACGTGAGTAAAAAAACTACCTATATCATGACTACAAGTTGAGCAATGTCGGGGGTGTTTCAAAACAATGGAATGGGTTTTGATCAAAAATCAAGAATAGGGCGCAGTAAAAACCGCTCCAAGTCTGCTTCCCGCAATAAAATTGTATTCACTTAGAACGCAGCTCGCTTTGAAAAAAGTCTATAGTAGAGAACCAAGCTTCCCGTCCTGCTGCATGGCTTGGTTCTATCTCACCACCTCGAATGAACCCCTCAGAATCGAGAGGGCCTTGGGGCCATTGCCCCCAAGGAAACGTATGCCCCGTCTTTTCAAAATTTAGATGGGAGTATTTGAATGCAAAGTCGTGTGATTTAAGACGATCAACAATCATTCCGCTCATCATCGCCGCCGGCCACATCTTGTCGTCCTCACCTGAAATCAACAGAATTGGCCCTGAAATTTTTTCAACTTCAATTGTCGCAATTTCCACATCATTTTCAAAACCAGCTGCATAAGCGTCGTGAAGAGCAGCAGGCTGTCCGGTAATCAACTTCAATCCCCGACCTATTGTAGATAAATCGACCTTTGCCGGGATATACGGCACGTCAAAGCCGTTATAAGTCCACGACGATCTGGTAAAAGGAGTTCGAAAACTGATCCCGGCCCAAGCAACGCTTGATGGCGTCCAAGCTGCAACAGCCTTGATTCCAGGATATTTACTAGCGAGTAACAAAGCATATTCGGCCCCTTTGGATGTGCCGAAAACACCAATTCTTGAGGCGTCGACTCCAGGCTGCCTAGTTGCCCAATCAATCGCCTCTTTTGCATATTCCAACGGAATTTTCTCCAGCGCTCGAGGTAGTGGTGGTTGCCCATGATAAACAAGGTCCAACACAGCGAACCCCCTCGCTGCAAATAGCGAAGCTGTGGCCGGACGTGTATTTGCACCAAACCCCCCCAGCATAAGTACAAGCGGTAGATCGTCTTCTGATTCAGGCAACCAAAGATCGCCGATAAACCCTTCAATACCTATTGCTTGGTGATTGATCGTTGCCCATGGATAAATTCGGGTAATGGACTTTTGCACTACCGTATCTCGATCAAGCTTTGCTTCAATCAAAACTGTTCGTTTGCCCCAACTCATTGAATGTGCATAGCGCTGTCCGGCATCTGATTGCATTGACCATAGTAGGCCTGATGACTCAGACGTGCTGTATGTGCCTGCGACAGGGGCCGTCATTGATGTATCAACAACACCATCCGCATTGGCTATGAAAACGGTTCGCGACGAAAACTGGACATCATTTGCATCTGTGGCAAATGCTGAAAGGCCAATCGTTTGCCTTGGGGCCAATCCAGCAACACGCACCGAAATTGGTACATCAACAAAGTCTGATTCCGGTTCCACAAAAACTGTGGCCTTGCTCACGCTACCAGTGTTTTCAGGAAAATTTGCATCAAAATCCATCTGAGAATACTTGAGCAATGGTGCAGAGGTCGGCGTCTGAAAGAAAACAGAACCAAAAATAATTGCTCCAATCAATATTACTGCAATAGTAACAAATTTCACGAACCGATTTTTATTCAATATATTCATCTTACAACCTCAAATAGCGACAAAACATGTTAGTCAGTTCTTTGGTGACAAATTCATCAGGAATGACCTTTTTTCCAGATGAAAAAAGCTCATCGAATATCGTTTCTCGCAACACGCTTAATGTAGAAAGTAGCGCAAACTGCAGAGACTGTTTGAACGCAGTGGTTTCCCAATCAGAATTCAATGAAGAAAATATGGCTTCCAACTTTTTGAAAACTTCTGTGTTCAAGCACCGCAATTCAGTAGCGATTTTTTTATGCTGGTAGGCTTGCGAAATGAGTGTGTGGATCAACCCAGCATTCAGGCGAAAAACTAAAATTAAGTCATTGAAGAAACCAATCAGATCATTCTCAATGGAGTTCAAAGATGGGTTAAATCCATCAACCACAATGTTGGTTTCGTGTTTGAGATGCTCCATCAACGGAAATAGAATGTCTTTTTTCTCTGGAAACCGCGCATAGAATGCACCGGTTGTAACACCAGCTGTTCGACAAATATCAGTGATTTTGATTTGCTCAAAATTTTTTTCCGCAATCGCGTTCTTGGCAGCCGTAAGAATACCATCGAGCGTTTTTTGACTTCTTAACTGACTTGGTTTGGCTAGGGATTTATATAAAAAATTTGGCATCACATATTTATAGTAGAGTAACTATATTTAATCAATAATTATTTATATAGTGCTGTCAGTCAAAAATGAACTAGTCTCCATAACCTACTAGGTAGCGAACTTCAGGCTACAAGATGGTTGCGTAACATGAAAACCGACGCTCACTACAAACGGGCGACCTCAGGCAATGCTCAAAACAGCAAAAAGGGATGCTTGATCATTCCCTAAACCGGGAACAGCGAAGTTTCCAAACAAAGTCAGTTCTCGCTGACAATGGCAACAGGTAAATGGCGGATGGGGAGGGATTCGAACCCCCGAGACGCTTCCACGCCCGCTGGTTTTCAAGACCAGTGCATTCAACCACTCTGCCACCCATCCGCAAGTTGAGGGCACGGAGTAGCAAGCCCCGGCGCATGGGGCAAGCCCGGATTAACATGACGGAACTGACTTTTTTGTAGCCGAGTGGTTTTACCTTGTTCTGCCTGATATTTGCCGCAATTTGGTTCAATGTTTTATCGTATTCAATTCAAGTTTTTTGCTAGCTGGTCATTATTGAGTAACCATCTCGTTTAAGCGAAGATTCAAGTTCTTGGCCTATGGTTTGCTACATCCAGAAAACCCGGGCCAATCGGGTGAAGTGATGCTCCGCTAAAAGTGGGGCCAATAAGAAGGAAGACCAAGAATGGTTCTCGCAAGTAAAGTATTAAACTTTTTTTCCACTCGAATTCTCAAAAACATCATGTTTGTTGGCGCAGCCAGTTTGGCAACCGCATGTGCATCAGGTGGTGGGTATCAATCTAGCAGTGGCGGCAGTTGGGGCGCCCCGGATTACCATAAATCTGGCAAAAGCTCGAAACATGCAAAAGCCAGCAGAGGTAGGCAACTTCCATCGGCTCGAGGATCAAGTGGAGGCCACCAAAAAATTGGCCGTCCTTATACGGTTTCCGGTAAAACCTACGTTCCGGCCCGTGATGACAATTATAACCGGGTTGGCGTTGGTTCTTGGTATGGCCCGAATTTCCACGGCAAAAAAACCGCCAATGGCGAGACTTTTGACCAAAATGCTATGACGGCGGCACACCCAACACTGCCTTTACCATCAGTGGTTCGCGTGACCAATCTGGGTAATGGCAAGCAAATTCTGGTGCGGGTCAATGATCGCGGACCTTTCGTTGACGACCGGATGATTGATCTATCCAAACGCGCTGCAACTGAATTGGGTTATAAATCAAAAGGCATTGCAAAATTGCGGGTCGAGTATATTGGTCCGGCTCGTTTGAACGGTGCTCGGCTGCCCATTCGGCAAACTTCTGCCAGATCCAAACCTGAAAGCCGCGCTAAGATTTATCAGGCCAAAGCAATTCAAGAACCGGTGAAACAGGCTGCCAATGTCTGGCCCGATGATCCAGCAAAGAAATATAAAGTTGCCCTATCGCGCCCCAGAACCTCGGCCAGTGGTTGGTTCGTGCAAGCTGGTGCCTATTCCAACAAAGGGCGCGCCGAGCAAATCGCCAATGATATGCACCTTGCAACCCGGCCGATTGTACAAACTGCCTATGTAAATAACCGGTATATCTACCGTGTATTGGTGGGGCCATTTGCCCAAAAATCTCATGCAGTCAGCCAGCACGCCGAAGTGGTTGCTGCTGGGTTTGTCAAAGCAAGAGTTACTGAACAAAACTAAGCGCAGTCTTTGCTCATTAAATTGAATCGTGTCATGAAGAGGGGCGGCCAATAGGCTGCCCTTTTTTGTTGATCATGGGTCCCGATTTAATGCGCTCACTAATTTGTACGCTTTTCCTGTTTTTTCCTTCTGTGGCGGCCATAGCCCAAGGATTTGAAACCACTGCACCGATTGCCGTTTTAATGGACGGGGAAAGTGGAACCGTCTTGTTCGAAAAGAACGCACGCGAACCCATACCGCCTGCGTCCATGACCAAAATCATGACCCTTTACATGGTATTTGAACGCTTGAAATCCGGCGCATTGACAATGGATGACGAGTTTACCGTTTCAGATGATGCTTGGCGGCGCGGTGGCTTCCGTTCAGGTTCTTCCACCATGTGTTTGAATCCAAACGAGCGGGTCCGGGTGGAAGACTTGATCCGGGGTGTGATCGTATTGTCGGGCAATGATGCCGCGATTACGCTGGCTGAAAACATCAGTGGAAGCGAGGCCGCTTTTGCGCAAGCCATGACCACACGAGCCCATGAATTGGGGCTAACATCGGTAAACTTCCTGAACTCCACAGGTTGGCCGGCCGAAGGGCATGAGATCAGCGGACTTGATCTAGCCCGATTGGCTCGGATGAGCGCACAAGATTTCCCGGAATACTATGCCTATTATGGTGAAAAAGAATTTGGGTGGTGCAAGGCTGCACCCTCTAACCGGTTTAACCGAAATCCGCTTTTATCCTTGTTCGCCGGAGCTGATGGCCTGAAAACTGGTCATACAAATGCTGCAGGTTATGGATTGGTTGGCTCTGCCGCTCGGGATGGAAAACGCAGAATTGTCGTAGCCTCAGGCTTAACCAGCAATCGCGAACGCTCGAGGCAATCCGAACGTTTATTACGTGCTGCATTTCGGGAATTTGATGTTAAAGAATTGTTTGTGCCTGATGCTCCCATCGGCAAAATTGATGTGTTTTTGGGTACACAAAAAACAGTGCCTGTCGGGGTCAAACAATCCGTTCAATTCGGTGTTTTCAAGCCACAAATTAAAGACGTGAAAGCAGAAATTGTCTATTCTGGACCAGTTTCAGCACCAATTGAACAGGGACAAAAAGTCGGTGCTTTGCGAATCACATCGCCGGATAAACCGCCGGTCGAAGTTGACCTATTCGCCTTGGAAAGCGTTACGAAAAAAGGATATTTCTCTCGCGTCGTCACAGGGTTAGTGCGGTTCATTCAAGGCTCAGACAGGGAGTAAAGTTCGATGTCGGGCCATTTTATTAC
>JAJFFR010000117.1 GCA_021776555.1 Robiginitomaculum sp. | reverse complement strand
CAGCTTGAACCAAAAGCTGGCTCCGCCTGGCTGGAACTTACCGCACATGAATTCTTTTGCGGTTTTCGGGAACATATGCAGTAACCATAAGCTGCCAAAAAGTGCCTCAATCTTTGGATTGTCCAGTAAATAGGCGGCCAGTAAATGTTGTTCGGTCCATGTTACATGACGTAAGGCCGCATGGTCAGCGTGCAGCCCCAACGGCAAACGGATATCATGAACATGGACGAATATATTGTGTTTGATCTTTGGCAAAATTCGTAAATACAAATGGGCGCAATCACTGCCCATTTTTACGGTATGGGTTGAGTCGATAAACAGGATATCGCCGTCGGCCAAAATATCATTGAAATACGCAGGCGATAATTTCTGTACAAATGTCTCGTTCAGGATGAACTGTGGTTTGGTCAGAAACTCCATGGGGAAGGGTTCGACAACATGAATGTTCCCATTGCCATTTTTCTGCACCGCCTGTTGGGCAACAAGGGATGAAAATCCGGAACCAATTTCAATGATGCTCTTGGGCTGGTGTTTGCGAACCATGCAGTAATAACTCATGGCATCAGAATAAGAAAAAGCCGGGTTATTCCAATAGTATCCATCTTGTTCCGGTTTATCGAGCGGCGGATTAAATTCAGTTGCAAAGGGCATCAATTGCTGAATGGCTCCCACAGGGTCGGCCTGTTTCATGAAATCAAACAAGTAAGGAAACTTTTCGGTCGCTTCGAATGAAGCATAAACCTCGTCCATTGACGGGATTTCAGAATAAAATCGCTGTGGTGTTATATGGATACCGCTGTTTTGAACGCGCCGCCGGGTTTCATGGTTGGTCCACAAAATACGTTTGGATAGATTCAGCAGAGTTTTGAACTCCTCTTCACTCAAGTCCGGTTGTTCAGGTGCCTTTTTCATGTCTCGCTCTGATTTCTTCTGTTGGTGTTCTGAATAAAAATTGTAGCCGAAACCCTGTTCTTAACAGGCTGTGCGGGGTCAGCAAGGATAATACGTTTCATGCAAAATCAGGGGTTTTCGTCAAAATCCAGAAAACCCTCTTTCTCCAAATAATCAACGATTTGGCTTGCTGCCTGTTCGGCGGTGCTGGAGGTCGTATCTACTTCGATCTCGGCATTTTTAGGAGCTTGGTATTCACTATCGATCCCGGTGAAATTTTTGATCTCGCCGGCTCTGGCTCGGGCGTACAGGCCTTTGACATCACGCGCTTCAGCGACTTCCAGCGGCGTTTTTACAAAAATCTCGATAAACTCACCGTCCGCCATTAACCGGCGGGCCATTTGGCGTTCTTCGCGAAACGGGGAAATAAACGATACCAGCACCATCAGCCCGGCATCGGCCATTAATTTGGAAGTTTCACCAACCCGCCGGATGTTTTCAACCCGATCCACATCGGTAAAGCCCAAATCGTTGTTCAACCCATGGCGCACATTGTCGCCATCCAAAATATAAGTATGGCGCCCCATATCATACAGTTTTTTCTCGACCAGGTTGGCAATGGTCGACTTGCCTGATCCCGACAGACCAGTGAACCACAATACGGCTGGTTTTTGCTGCTTTTGAGCGGCGCGTTTGTTGCGGCTGATCTCGATATCCTGCCAGACCACATTGGATGCACGGCGTAGGGAAAAATCGATTATCCCAGCACCGACTGTTTCATTGGTCATGCGATCAATCAGGATGAAGCTGCCGGTTGTACGGTTTTTGCCATAGGGATCAAACGCAATGGGTTGACCTAAGGATAGATTACAGACGCCGATTTCATTCAAGTGGAGTGTCTTGGTTGCCTGATGGGACAGATCGTTGACATCGACTTTGTGTTTCAAACTGGTGATGCTGGTCGCCACAGTCGTATTGCAGGTTTTGAGTAGATAGCTGCGCCCCGGAAATAATTCCTTTTCCGACATCCAAATCAAATGAGCCTGAAATTGGTCCGATAGCCCGGCCAAATGGTCGGTTGAACAGATAAAATCGCCGCGCGAAACACCAATTTCATCCTCCAAGGTTAAGGTGATGGATTGGTGCCGTCGGGCGACCGACAGGTTTGCATCCATCGTGACAATCTGTTTGACATGTGAACGCTGTCCAGATGGCAAAACCATCACCTCGTCGCCGGGCGAAATTTCGCCAGAAGCAATGGTGCCACAAAATCCACGAAACCCGGAATCTGGACGATTGACCCACTGTACTGGCAGCCGAAACCCGGTTTCGTCCATTTGAGAGGACAGCTCTACGGCTTCCAGATGTTGCAACATAGGTCGTCCGCGATACCAAGCCATGTGCTGGCTAGCTGCGGTTACATTGTCGCCCAACAGGGCCGAAACCGGAATACAGGTAATATCATTAAATCCGAGATTTTTGGCAAAGTCCCGGTATTGTTCTTCAATGGTATTAAAGCTGTGCTGGGAGAAGTTGACCAGATCCATCTTGTTAACGGCGACCAGCACATGTCGGATACCCAGCAGTGAGGCAATGTAACTGTGCCGCCGGGTTTGCACCTGTATCCCATGGCGCGCATCGACCAGCAATATGGCCAGATCAGCTGTCGAGGCACCAGTGGCCATATTGCGGGTGTATTGTTCGTGCCCCGGGGTATCGGCAATGATAAATTTGCGCGCCTTTGTTGCAAAAAATCGATAGGCCACATCAATGGTAATGCCTTGTTCGCGTTCAGCCGCCAACCCATCAACCAGCAGCGCCAGATCAATGTCCGACCCTTGCGTACCAAATTTTTTGCTGTCGCTTTGCAAGCTGGTCATTTGGTCAGCGTAAATTTGCTGACTATCAAACAATAACCGGCCGATCAGTGTTGATTTTCCGTCATCAACACTGCCGCAAGTCAAAACCCGCAATAAGTCTTTGGCGGTGCCAGATTGGAATAGGCCTTTCGCATTGGATTGGGATGTGGAGCTATCGGGCATCTAAAAGTACCCCTCGCGTTTTTTTTGTTCCATGGTGCTGTCGCCATCCTTATCAATCACTCGGCCTTGTCGTTCCGAGGTATTGGCCGCTAAGGTTTCTTCGATGACCTGTGCTAGATCGGTCGCCGTGCTTTCAACCGCACCGGTTAGTGGGTAACAACCCAAGGTGCGAAACCGCACCATTTTTTCCTGTGGAATCTCCCCGTCTTCTAGTGGCATTCGATCATCATCAACCATGATCAATACGCCATCACGTTCCACTACGGGGCGTTTGGCGGCAAAATACAACTCGGGGATTTCAATCTGTTCCTGATAAATATATTGCCAAATATCCAACTCGGTCCAGTTGGACAAAGGAAACACCCGCATGCTTTCGCCTTTGGCAACCCGGGTGTTGTAGATGTTCCACAATTCGGGGCGCTGGTTTTTGGGGTCCCAATGGTGGGCTGAATTTCGAAACGAAAACACCCGTTCCTTGGCCCGTGATTTTTCCTCATCGCGCCGCGCCCCGCCAAACGCCGCATCAAATTTGTAATGGTCCAGTGCTTGGCGTAACCCTTGGGTTTTCATTACGTCAGTGTGGGTTGCCGAACCATGGGTGAACGGGCCAATGCCTTGCTTGATCCCGTCTGGGTTGGTGTGAACGAGTAATTCCAGACCCAGCTGCTTGATCTTGCGATCGCGAAACTGGATCATTTGTTTGAATTTCCAACCGGTATCCACATGCAGCAGCGCAAAGGGTGGTTTGGCCGGGTAAAACGCCTTTAGCGCCAAGTGCAGCATGACCGAGCTGTCCTTACCAACACTGTACAGCATGACCGGGTTTTCACAGCTTGCCACCACCTCGCGAAAAATGTGAATGCTTTGCGCTTCCAACCGTTGCAAATGGGTCAATTGCCCGTCCCGGTCTGGGTTGGCCGGAGTTTGTGCCGTTGTCCCGGTCATGCCGGCTTTGTGTTCCAGCTCCAGCAAAACGGCAAAAGCCCGCTCGATGGTTTTTAAGGTGCATTGGCCGCCATTTTTCAAACGGGCTAGGCCTTTGCCATCTTTTAAGGTTTTACGCGAAATCGTTGACAAGGATTGACCAGTTTGGGTGGCCAGCGCTTCAGATCGAGACAAAAGTTCAGCAATTTGATTCATAATATATGGGATTAACCCCACTTTTTTGGTGAATTTCCCCCATTTACTAGCATAATTTGTATGAAAATCAAGAAAATATGGGATTTATCCCACGAATTTCTCTTTCGGATCGTAGCTCAAAGTGATCATACTTTTCATTTTGTCGTCATTCCGATGACAATCGGAACCCAGTTCTTAAAACCAGTAAAACGTTCAAACAACTGGACCCCGGTTTGCATCGGGGCGACGCCTTCTTACACGTTGCGGGTCGTCACTTGGTAAAATACCCTACAGTTTACATGCCAATGTCATACAGGGACGTCATCGCCAAAACAATGCTGATCACAATGGTGCCGACGATCGAGGCGATCAGCAAGATAGCAATTGGCTCGGCCAAGGTGGCTAGTCGTTTGGCTAGTTCTTGCGCCTCTTGTTCCTGGGTTTTTCCAATGAACAATAACATATTGGCTAACCCGCCTGAGGTGCGACCGGTCCGGATCAGGTCAATAGCCAGTGGGTCAAATTCCGGTACGGATTCGCCCAATACCTCGTCGATATTGCGACCGGCCCGTATGCCAATTCGGGCTTCTTCAAACTCGCGCTGCAAGCGTTCAGAGCGCACACCGTATTTGCCCAAATTCAAGGCCGAGAGCAGGTCAGCACCGTTATCCAGTGCGATGCCTACGGTTCTGGCCCAACCACCTAGTTCCGCCTGTAACAAGACAGGGCCGATCAATGGCAGTCCTTCGAGTATGGTCCGAAATCGGGCGCGGGATTTTTGGTTGCGGATCATGAAAGTGATCGCGGCAAACCCAGCGCCCAAAACGGCCATGACCGGGATTAAATTGGCTTTTAGCCCGATCCCGGTGCTGATCACCACTCGGGACATCATGGGCAAATTATCGCGATTATCACCGATCAAATTACCAAACCGAGGCACCACAAACAAAAACAACAAAAATACAATGACGCTGCCAACCACGGTTAAAAATACCGGATAAGACAGGGCGGTGCGAACTTCGGCCCGCATGGTATCTTCGAACTCCATGCGCTCGGCGGCATCAGATAACGCCTTGGCAGATTGCCCGGTGGCCTCTCCCAGTTCGGCTAAGCGCGGGACATAACGCGGCAAAGCGGGCAGGTGTTGTTCCATGGCGCTGGATAATCTTTTGCCAGATCGCAAATCGCGTCGAATGGCTTGCGAGGCTCGCGACAAAGTCGGGTGCGCGTTGGAACGGGACAGGCTTTTTAAGGCGTCCAGCAGGGAAACACCGGCACTGAGTAAGGTGGCCAGTTGGCGAATATATCGCGCCATGTCTTTGCGTTTGGCTTGGCCGCGTCGCTGGAAAAATTTGGATGGTTTGGGTAATTCAGAAATAGAAAAAGCGTCGAGCTTTTTGGCTTGGACCAAATCATAGGCAGCTTCTGAGCTGGCGGCGTCAATTTCACCGCGAACCGTTGCGCCTTGCGCGTCGAGGGCTTTGTATCGATATCTGGGCATAAACTCTCTTAACAGTGTTGGGCGAGGATGGCGAATAGTCGGCTTAATCGGTCAGTTTCAATTGGGCATCAATATGAAGCGCCGCGGCAATCGCTGCGTTTCTGACCTTGGGGGTCATGATGCCATAAATGGTCGGTGTTTGGGCTGAGGGTTGATACGGCGCGCCGCGCAATTTTTCATATTGTTCGGCATATATCTGCCAAGTGGTGCGGGTTTTATCCTCAATTGATGGCTCTCCCACGGCACGCGAAGTGGTCACACCGCCATGGTATTGGTGAAAGCTGCCTTCGCCGACCAACAGGAAATACCGGCTGTCCGCATGATCAATAGCCCGCTTGAAAAAGTCCAGATTGATCACACCGCCGCCAGGCAGATCAAACGCTTCGTCATAGCCGCCCATTTGCTGGTAAAATTCTTTTCTTAGGATCAAGGCATTGCTTTCGGCAATCGGAGTGAACCACGCACCTCTGGCCGATCCGCCCAAGCAAGATATGTCAAATAGCCGATATGGCTCATTCGGCCAGTTGATCCCGGCCAGCAATTCATCTTCTGCTTGTTGGCAATAGCCGAACTTGATATTTTGCTGCTGTACCTTGTCGCCCAAATGATAGCCCAACGTGCCGATCACCGGATTTTTGGCAATTGCAAACAGCTCTTTGGCATTTTTGAACAATCCCGGTGTCACCATGCGCGCCCCGTCGATCACCGGGCAAACCCAAGGCGCTCGGGCCATTTCAACGCCAGCATTTAAGGCTTTGGCTGGGGAGTGGTGCGGGTTTTCTACTTCTATGTACCGCACATTTTGGGGCCAGCTGGCGATAATCTCGGCCGGGACTGGATGGCTGGAGCCATTTTCCATAACCAGGATTTCAATCTCGTCATCGTTCACACCCAACTGGTAACCGGGCAAAAACGATTGCACGGTCCGGGGAATTTCGCGGGCCATATTGTAGGAAATAATGATCACGCTGATCAGGGGGTTAGGCGGCAAGGTCATTTAATGCCTCCCATGTTTTGATCAATGAATCTGGAATATCAGTTTCTTCGCTATGTTGGTGTTGCAAATCACCATCCAGAAACTTTGGATGCTCCGGAACTTCCAAGCCCAACTGATCCCCGGCAATTTTCAGCTTGGTCAGATATTCGGCCGCTGGAATGTCAAACCGGATAATGTCAAAGGCGTGGGTTTCGTGTTGCTGTAACATGCGCTGATTATAGCTTTGCCACATGGCAAAGGCTTGGGTTTCGTCCATTGGCTTTTTCCAAATTTTCGCCCGGTGGATCAGTGATCCAGCTACTGCGACCGGGTGGCGAAATGTCCCGATAAAGCGTGGATCGGCTAGATCTTGCCAGTTGTTCAGCATGAACAGGCTTCTTGGATCTTTCAGACCCCAGACCTGTTTTGTACCAAAGGTGCCAATGGCCTGTTCAAAATTGTTAGTTTCACTTGAGGTCCAAACTGGATCAAGTGTCGGTGGGCGATCCCAACTCGCGCCAACTCGCGCCAAGACTTGATCGTGCAACTCCATAATGGTTCGGTTTTCGCGGTTTCCTTTGGCGTTGAACCCGGCCTTGGTATTGACCTCGCCTAAGAACAGTCCGGCTTCTTCAAGCGAGCCAGCCAAACAGGATGTACCCGAACGGTGCATGCCCAAAATCAAAATTGGTCTGGTAACTGGCATGGGGTTTTGGTCATCCATCGGCTATACAAATCCAAGCTCAGACGCTGGTTTTTCATCATCGCTGGGCTTGATCAATCTTTACATAGAGCTTTCAGAATTACTATAAAAGCCCAAAAGGATCCGACCTTGGCTAAACCTGCAAAATCAGATCAAACAATTACCTCCGAAATGGACGCCGGGTTTTCGTTGTTGGAAACCCTGATTGCGTTGGCTATTCTATCGATGGTTACCTTGGTTATGTTTCAATCAACCAGTTCTTTGTTGCGGATTACTGACCGAGCCATGGCGGCCGGGGATCGCACTTTAGAATCTGCGATTGCGCGCAAAGCCTTTCGAACCAGCGTTGGCTCATTGATCCCGGCATGGGATGAACAGGTCACATTGAAATTCAAAGGAAACCCGGATGGGTTTTCGGGACTGTCGGCTGCGGTCCCCAGTGCATTGGATCATCTGTTACAGCCGGTTGCGGTAAGCTTGGCGGAGCGAAATCCGGGTGAGATATCCTTGATCGTGACTGCACAGGGACAGTCATGGGATGTTGAAAAATTCCGGGCGACACGAGCCAGCTTCACCTATCTGGGTATGGATCGTACTTGGTATGACATTTGGCCGCCCCGGGAAATTCCAAAACCCGGATTTTATGATGATGAGAAATATATGGATATGCCGCTTCTTCCCTTGGCTATCCGGTTGAGCGGGACAGGTGCCGACAGCAACTTTGCTTGGTTAGCGACGGTTTCCGGATCAAAGGCTTTGCCATATCGAGGTGATTTTGGCCATGATGAATAAAGCGCAAAACGGCTTCGTATTGCCTTACGTATTGGTGGCGATTGCCATTCTGTCGATTGCCGGCACCATTGCCGCGCAACGTTTGCAGCGCACCTCCCGGATGATTTTGCAAATTCAAAGCGATGCCAATGCCGAACTGGCCATGATGTCCGCCGAAGCCAAAGCCATTTTTTCGGTACTTACCGCTGTACCCATTGTTGGCGGGCTGGATTTGAACGCACAAAGCAGCGCGGTTCAAGCTAGTTCCTTTTATTCTCAGTCCGCAAGCCGCGAAAATATCCCTTCTGAATTATGGTCGGGCGCGGGCCAGTCTCGGCAAACCGAAACGGCCTATGGGCCAGTTGTGGTTCAATACCGTGACGGCGCCGGGCTGCTCCCGCTTAATACCGCGCAGCCAGAGCTGATTGCCAAATTCCTGATCGCACGCGGGATTAAGTCCGAAACAGCGCGCGGCATGGCGGCCAAACTGGCAGATTATCGAGACCCGGATCATCACCGCAGGTTCCGGGGCGGTGAACGCGGTGATTACCGCTTGCGAGATCAACCGCCGCCAACCAATTCGCCCATTCGCAGTTTTGCTGAGCTAGATGCGATCTTGGGTTGGGCTGAACCGTTGGCGACACTAGATCGGCGAGCCTTGATGGATGCAACAATCCTCAGTTCGTCAATTTCCGGTATGAAGACCATTTTTGTCAGCCCGGAATTGCGAAAAGACCTAGGGTTGTTGGAAACCAATTTCTCTCTTGCCTTGCAATCAGACGGGATTGAACAATCCATCGCTGGTGACAGATATCCTTCCAACCAGATGCGGCTCAGTTTTTTGTACCGTGATCCATCGGGCCGGTTTTTGAAACGGGTGGTTGAAATTGAGCGAAAGATCAATAGTCTGGATCGGCCTTTCAGGAAATCTGAGGTATATGGCGCTGTGGTGAGCGGCGATGAAGCAGCCAGCGCCGGATTTGGACAGGGTACAAAGTTAAAAAATGTCATTTTCACCCCATCTAATGGCGCGCGATAGCGCCGCAAATCTGATCAACCTTCATGCGCCTGGTATTTGGGGGCAAAAAGTTCTGATCGTTCCGCGTCAGTTGTGTTCGTTTCGCCGGATACAGCTGAAGGGAAAATCGCGCAGCGCAGTACAAGCCGTGAAATTACGTGCCTTAAAAGAAGCAGCGTCCCATGAGGACCGGCTTCATGTGGCCAAGGACCGTGATGGAAACATGGCCGGGGTCTGGAGTTTTGGCTCTGACCTTGAACATCGAGGTCGAATGCTGCCAGAAAGTCTGGCTCGCGAACCCTTGATGGACGGGTTACGACTGATTTCCTGTTTGGACGGAGTCGAGGGCCAAGT
>JAJFFR010000116.1 GCA_021776555.1 Robiginitomaculum sp. | reverse complement strand
ATAACTGGCGTTGGTCCGGGGTGCCGTTTTATTTGCGCACTGGCAAGCGCATGAAAGAGCGGCGTTCTGAAATTGTGATCCAGTTCAAGCGCGTCGCCCACGCCTTGACCCAGCCAGAGGCCGGACATTTACATCCCACACGATTGGTCATTCGCCTACAACCTGATGAAGGGGTCAAATTGCTGTTGATGACTAAGGATCCAGGTCCAGGAGGCATGCGTCTGCGCTATGTGCCCTTAAATCTCAGCTATGCCGACACATTTAGTGCCAGATATCCGGACGCCTATGAGCGGGTTTTGATGGCTGTGGTGCGCAATGATTTGGGGCTTTTCATGCGTCGCGATGAGGTTGAGGCCGCATGGAAATGGGTTGATGGCATACTAGACGCTTGGAAAACCGACGAGGTGAACTGCCAATCATACGCCGCTGGAACAGATGGACCTGCGCAAGGGGCCATGTTGATCGATCGTGACGGGCGGGAATGGTTTGATGGCCTGTAATGATGAAAACTGCGCGCGCGGCCATACTGGTAGTGAGCCACAATGAAAGAAATCCAAAACATTCTAGTAGCAGACATTGGTGGCACCAACGCCCGTTTTGCCATTGCCAACCCAGATAACGCAGCTGCTAGCTTTGCGCTCCAGCATCAACAACGCTTTAGCGTTGAAGATTTTGATAGCTTGCTGGGTGCAGTCAATGCCTATTGCGAATACCTGCCCATACCCGTTCCGGAACATGCCAGTTTTGCCATTGCCGCACAGCCAACTCGGGGAGTGTACCGGTTTACCAATTCGCCCTGGGTTTTGGATAGCAAAAGTATAAAACGGAACCTGTCGCTTGCGAAATTATTGGTGGTCAATGATTTTCAAGCTGTAGCCAGCGGTGCGCGATTTGTTAATGATCAAGACCGCATTCTTGTGCATGATGGCGTGGGCGAGGCTAATGCGCCCCAAGTGGTTCTTGGTCCGGGCACTGGGCTTGGTCTTGGACTTTTGGTGCCGTGTGAAAGAAAAATCCGCATCATTGCCACCGAAGGAGGGCACGCAGCCTTTGCCCCGCAAACTGAAGAAGAAATTGAAATCCTTCATTTGATCATGCGCGAACACAAAACGGTATTGTTCGAGCACCTGCTTTCCGGGCGCGGGCTGGTCAACATTCACCGCGCTCTTTGCGTGTTGGCCGATAAGCCCCGGGTTTCGCTACGCCCATCGCAAATCACGGCTGCGGCTATTGGCACGGACTATCCGATTGCGAAAAAGGCAGTGGGTGTATTTTGCGCCATATTAGGTAGTTTCGCTGGCAATGTGGCGGTGACTACCGGTGCGCGAGGTGGCGTCATTCTTGCCGGCGGCATCCTACCAAAGATTTCTGATACCCTTTTGCAAAGCGAATTTAACACGCGCTTCCGCACCAAAGGGCCGCAGGGAAAGTACCTTGCTAATGTCCCGGTTCATTTACTGACCTCTGACAAACCTGCGCTCATCGGTGCAGCCCATATGATGTTGGAAAGCATAGTGAGCACTGATTTTCAAACGACCTGACCTCACCAGATGAAAACTACCTGCATGAACTAAATCAAACCTCAACACACTTTAGATTGCGAATTGGTGCATTTGGCCAGACCCCAAAAGCACAGTTGAAACTATGCGATAAGCTTGGCTGGCTGCGAAACCCCGCTTGGAGGTCCGAATGGGCGCGCGCCAGATTTTGCTGGTAGAGAGGCGGGGTAATAGGCAGTTCTTTAATAACTTATCGAATGAGCAAGAGCGGGCACTCTGGGAGTTGAGACAGCAACTACAATCCTTATCCGGGTATTATTTGAACGGGTGTTCGAGCCGCCATTTGCGGCAAGACAACGATCTTGACCGATTGAGTTATCGCCCAGCCGCCTGACCAAAACGTGATTCAATCGGCCGTTAAATGCCGAATTTTGTTTCTGTGTCGTTATGACGCTTTGCAGGTCATTGGATGAGAAAAATCATTGGTTAGAAGAGTTGCAATGCCGGTTTTTATATTGATTGTTGTGAGTATATCTGTTGCGGCTCCTTCGGTTGCAGACCAAGGCACTTCAAGGCCTGTGATTGAAAAATAATCACCCGTAAAATGAAACTCATTTGCTTGCCCGCTCCAGCAACCAGAATAGGCACATAATGACAGCCCGCCATTTGTATCCATCGTCAATTCCATCGGCGTGAACTCTTCAGGCATCGCCACATCGCAGCTATTGCCTTGGCAGGATATTTCGGCGTCATTATTGCGGCATGTCCATTCAACTGTAGGGCGTGGCGCAGATGTGCATCCTGCCAACAAGACGATTACGCACAGCGAAATAATGCGTTCTTTGTGGTTGCTAATCATCTTCTGGATACTCCTCTGGTGGGTAATAACAATCGCGTTCATTCTGCCAACCATTGGGCAGGGTGGTGTTGCACAGTTTGGCTTTATCAAGTGCGCCCTCGTCAAGGATCGCGTCTATCATATCAACATCTGTTAGGTCCGTGCCATCCAATATAGCGCCGGTAAGGTCAATCTCTGGCATCCATATTCCAATGAGATTGGTATGGGCTAAAACAACATCCCTCAATTTCGCTTTCCTCAGGTTAGAATTTGACAGATTTGCCCCTGTAAGATTTGCACCAGACAAATTTGCTTCGCCCATATCGGAGCCTTCCAAATCGACGTTTGTTAGGTTCGCACCGCGAAGGTCTGCGCCGTGCAGATTAGCATATAAAAGGTTGGCACCAGCCAGATTAGCACCTGCTAAATCGTAACCTCGTAAATCTCCATTCACCAAATTACAGTTGGGGCAATCAATGGATAACCCGGCTTGATTCTATGCAAATCCGGAGCGTCTTGGTAGGCAGTTGCACATGCTGACAAAACGAGTGTGACGCCTAACGCAATAAGGCTTGCTTTCTTTGGCTTAAAACCAAAAATAATAAGTGGATGGGGTCTATTGCTTTGCAAAGCGGACCTAGTCGTCACAGTCTCTGGTGCTAATCTCGCCATTAGGGGCGGTAGTGCGGCAAACAATGGCATGCGTGAATGAGTCTTCATCAATTGTGGCGCCGGTCAAATTGACATTGGTAAAATTGGCACCATCAACTCTTGCCCCAGTTAAATCAGCCCCGCCAAACGTGGCCCCGGTCAGGTCAGCATTCCTGAAATCAACATTTTTTAGTATGGCTTGCGTAAATATCGCGTTTTTCAACTTGGCATGGATCAAATCAGAACCTTCCAGATCAGCGCCGCGCATATTCATCCCGTTCATTGTGGCGTTGCCGAATTTCGCATGGCGTAAAGAGGCTTTGAAGAAATTGGTGTAGGTGGTCAAGTTCTCACCCGACAGATCGCAATAGTCGCAAACTAGATTCCCCTCATGGCCGAGCTTGGCCATGTCATCTGCGTCCGAAGCAAGGGATGGCGTGGTCAGCATTGCCATGGCAAAAACAAGGGTGAGGCCGATGGTTGGTTTTACCGAGTTTTTCATCAGTGATATTCCTTTTGAAATCAACTATTTAACGGCTTGATCTTAGTCCGGCTTGCAATCCTGATTGGACAATGATCCGTGGGGGCGGATGGTGCCGCATTCCGTATTGGATTGGTAACTGCCGATTTCCTCCAAATGAACGCCCGAAAATGACGCACCGGTCACATCGGACTTTATCAAGATCGTACCGTGGACAATCGCCATTGAGAGATCGGCATCGGTCAGATCAACGCTGACCAGTTTGGCATTGCTCAAATTGGCGTGGCTCAAATGCGCTCCAACCAGTGTAGCGCCGGTGAGATCAGCCCCGACTAGGCTGGCCTCATCAAAATTAATTCCGTTCAAATTAGCATTGGTTAAGTTTGCCCCGTCGAGGCCCACACCTTTCAGTAGCTTATGGGACAAGTCAGCGCCCGACAGGTCACAATGCTCGCAGGCATTATCACTGGCCAGCTTGTCCAGTGCGGCCTGATCAACCGAATAGGCAGCCGTTGCAGCCAGTAGAAAGGTCAACGCGCCAAGCGGTATTACTTTTGTGAGATTTTTCATTGGTTTTCCTATTGCAAAGAGGCGATTGCGAAGTCTTCGCCTTCCATTTCGACCTGCATCGCGGCCAGACAGTTTCCATTGGTATTTGCCGCAGCAAACACATGGCCGATCATAGTGCGTACACCCTGATAGGAATTGGCGGGGATCACTGCTTCCGGGCCGTCAGTTCCAGAATAATTGGTCGGATTGCCGTCGCCGTCGATCCAATAGAGATGCATCTCTTCGGTGCCGGTATTAGAAAAGGTCACGGTGACAATCTCGCCGCCATCTTGTGATCCGACCTGACCCAGATATTCACATCCCGGTCCTTCGGCAGCACTTGTGCCATCTTCATATCCGGTGCTGTCATCTGCATATTCGGTTTCATCCACATAACCAGAACCATGGTCATAGTCACTTCCATCATCGGAATACGGGTTGGGGTCTTCTTGCGGCAGGCCGCTTTGATCGTCCGCATATTCGTTTTGATCGACATAACCGGAGCCATCATCATAGCCGCCCTGATCAGTAGTTTGATCGCCAGTTTGCGCAGGGGGCTGATTGCTTGTTTGATCGACTGGTTGATTTGGTTGCTGAACGCCAGCATTTGGGTCTACCGGCGGGAAATCGGTCACATACCCACCGACGGTATTTACCATTTTGATCTGGTATTCCGTTGGGCGATTTGGCATGGCACCGGCGACCACATTGCCAGCATCAAAATACAGCGTTTTGTTCACTTCTGCGCCATTGGCAAAGCCGACGCATTGGCCTGTCGCATCGACAGCAATATACCAGTTATTCGGCGATGCATTTTCGACCACAGCGGAGCTGCCAGCAACGGTCAAGACTGGCTCGTCTTGACCCGTATAATTGCGCTCGCGGCCATCATTATTGATCCAGTACAATCGGATCGGTTGTGATCCCATATTGAGAACTGTGAAATTTTCCGGTGGTTTGGCGTCCGACGCGTAGGATTTGTATGAGCCACGTTGACTGCACCGGCTGTAATTTTCCTTGGCCCGACTTAGGTCGCGCTCGTGGGTGACGGCTTTGGAGACAGCATACAGCTTGTCCAGCTCTTCTTTTTCCTTTTTGGCATCCCGTTCAGCTACCCATGCTAGCCGTCTTTGCTCGGCTTCAAAGTTTTGGGCTTCCTGATATTTCCAGATCTTGATCCGTTCGGCCAACCGCTTGGAATGCAGTTTGCCCAAAATCATATGGGCCGGTACAAACGGCTCGACCCGATAGGTTACTTCGTAAAGTGAACCTTCGGAATCTTTGGATATCAGAACGTTTTCGTAACGCTCGACGCCCTCGACCACCACTTTGCCCGCAGCTTCGATATTGGGCAATTCTTCGAGTTCAGCTTTGCTCAAATACCCTTTGCCATTCAGCAAGGCCGAGACTTGGCCAAACTCAAGAAATACCCCTTCTTTCGCGTTCTTGTAAGGTAACCACCTTACTTCGCCCAGACTGTCATCATCGGATGCAGAATCATATTCCATCAATTGGATGGCTGCGCCGTCAAAGCGGTCAAATACAAACGACTTGTTCACAATGAGGGTATCTTGGGAACTGATATCCATGTGTTCGCGTCCGCCATGGGGAAAGATCGAAGAGCCGTTGACCTTGATGTAAAAATCGTCGGGAGACTCGCCGTAAACCTTGTTGAAGACGGCCTCTGATGAGGTTGCATCCAAAATATCCGAGGTGAGCTTGGCAAACTCCAATGCCGTGTCTTGCTTGATGTCCGTGGCGGCGGCTTTGCCATATTTCACTAAAATCCGATTGCGCGTATCCGCTTTTATCTGCTTCGCAGTGGTTTTTTTAGCTGCAGCCTTCAAGCCTGCTTTGGCTGCCGCTTGCAGGGATTCCTTGGTCAAGGCGCGGGCGCCATATTTCAACGCCGTTTTGGCTGCCGCCGATGCGCCGCCCGTGGCAACACCCATGCCGGCATCAAGGGCCAGATCAATAGCGGTAAACAGTACTTTGGTCGCATCATCTTGCCCGGTAGAGACCTTGATCGCCCGTACTTTTTCGATGGTCAGACGGCGAACGGATGCCAACGAGGTCGAGCGAAACTGGGTTGTCGCGCCGTTTTTATAATTGCCTCTTAATATTTTACCTTCGGCGGCGGTATCTCGCGCCGGGACCAGCGACCAGTCGAAACCCTTGGCTTGCGGACCGGGGTCCGGCCAGACGGTGACATTTTCTTCGGAGCCGTTCAGGCCAAAACTATGCATGGTCAACGGCTGGTTGTTTTGTTTGTTGTAAATGCGAAACGAGCCATAGGTGCCCGGTTCGAAGATGGTGGGGGCTTTAAGGTTTTTTTGCGTATTGCTTAATACAAATCGCCATTTTTGATGATTGGTCAGATCCGTGGCATGACCCCAATCACCAAGCTCCAGTGATTCAACGGAAACCCCCAAAATGTTGGCAATTTGCTGTGTAGCATCTAGGTTTTTAGTTCGCCCGGCTTTGGTTTTTTGGCCCCAATTGGAGACATTGCGTTCGTCATCACTATCGAGGGTCAGGTAAAGGCCAGTGGTTAGATTGATAATGTTAAAATAGCCGTCGCCCGTACTTTGCAGCACCCAGTCAAAACCCTTGGTTCGGCTGGGCAAGCTTGGCGTATCCGATGGGCTGGCCTCGACATTGCGCTTGTCATCTTCTGCCGCCCTATAGCCTTGACGCAAATAGCGATTGCCTTGCTCATGCAGGATGTTAATCACTCGGCCATCAAGACGAAGTGCCACAATGCCGTTTTGCCCCGATGCCTGCCAGTCTTCTGCGCTGACGGATGCCGGTTTGATATTACTTTGCGCTAGGGCCACACTCGATAGGCTAGCGAATATCCAAGTAATGATCGCGAGTTTCAGATGTTTCTGTACTGGTCTGCGAAGTCGTTCAAAATTTGACAAAATCATAACATATCCAATTGAGTTAAGCGTTGGCCCTCTCATGCGTAATACGCTGGATATGAAAATTAAATCCTGATGTTTTTCTGATGGTTTTCTAATGTTTGGGTATGTTTAGGTGCAAATGAACTGACCGTCTGAGCCATCTGTTCCTTCAATCGGCTGAATATGTTTTGGCCAGCCATGGGCCTGCCACGCACGCACCAAGCCAATATCTTCGGCGAATTTTGGGAATTCAACGTGTGTACGGATCATCTTTGCTTCCAAAGTCGGAGTCCACAATTGGGCTAATGCGGCACCCAAATAAGGGTGAGGATGTTTGCGGACAAAGGACATGAACAATTGCGGATACCCAAGAAAAAAGCACCGGATCGCCAGACCAACACTGGGTTGGGTTTTGTTGCTCATTACCTTGCTTCTCAGCATCATATATATGAGCCATCGAATGACGTTGTTTCGTCCAAAAGACGCTTCAAAATTAAGTTTCAAGATTGTCGAGTTTGGGACCATCGCAGTTAGAAGCGAACCCATACGCGTAAAATTCGCACTCAAAAATTCAATTGCGCCATCTGAATCGCCAATGTGATTGAGCAAAATTGCCTTCATAAACATGGCGCCGTCATAACCCAAATCGTGGCTTTGTTGATAGTTCGCGTCCGCTCCCTCAAAATCACCAAGCGCGAATTTTGGATGCCCAAGACCATTGATCCAGCTGGCTGAGAGCGGTTCCTGACTAACCGCATCTTCCATGAACGCCAATCCGCGTTCTGATTGCCCGATGGAGGCCAAAGAGCTGCCAAAGGTATATTTGAATATCGGAGAATTAGGATTTAGCTCAAAGGCTTTGTGACATGCAACGAGCCGTTCATCCACTTTCAAATCCAGCAGAGATAGATAGCCTTGCGTAGAATGGGCCAGTGCTAAATTAGGGTTCAATGTGAGCGCTCGGGCCAATGCACGGCGTCCAGCAGCAATGTTGTCCGCCCAGTTTGGGGCTTTCGTATGTTCTAAGACATAGAAATTAGCTCGAGCAAGGTATGCCCACGCTTCGGCAAACTCAGGGTCAATCGAAACTGCTTTTTCCAACAATTCGATGGCTCTGGGTAGGATATCATTTCCATCGCGTTGCTGAGTCAGGCCGCGTCCATGAATAAAATAATCATAGGCCTGCGTGTTTTTAGATAAGATATTTGTTTGGTTCTTCGGTGGTGTTAGATTGGGCACACCAAATATAGAGTTTAATTCACGCTCAGCAGCGCGGGCAATTTCTTCTTGAAGATCAAAAATATCGCCCAGTGTGCCATCATATGTTTCTGACCAAAGATGCTCGTCATTGCTCCCATCAATTAGCTGTACCGTAATGCGTAATTGCACCCCATTTTTGCGTACCGAACCTTCCAGTACATGAGTGACATCTAGTATTTCCGCGATCTCGCGAATTGAGGTGCTTTGCCCCTTAAAAGAAAATGATGATGTTCGTCCCGTAACCCGCAAAAAGGGAAGCTTTACCAACGCATTTAGTATTTCTTCCGAGATTCCATCTGAAAAGTATTCTTGATCTTTATTTCGGCTCATATCTTCGAATGCGAGCACCGCGATGGATATTTCCTTTTTCGGCGTGCTATTTTTTGGTTCGGGTTTGGTTTTAGATAATGCTTTTAAGACGGGGGCGTTTAACCGATATCCACGCTTATAAATCGTTTCCAAATAAGATTTATCATCTCCGGATTTTTTGAAGGTTTTTCTCAAAATCGAGACCGCACGAGTCAGGCTTTCATCACCGCCGTGTTCCACGTTCCATATACGGTTTATGAGAGTCTCTCGCGAAAACACTTCGCCGGGCTTCTCAGCCAGAACACGCAATACGTTCATTACCTGTGGTTCTAGCGAATAAGTTTGCCCATTTCGCACAAGCCGATTGCGCGGCCCATCTACATCAAATGTGCCAATTTTCAAGATATTGTCCACGCTGTCCAAACCCGAACTCATGCCCCCTAAGCATGTTTGTAAAGGTATATGAAAACGGGGCAAGCGGTAAGTGTTTGTGCTCGATCAGCACTTTCACATTTGGTTTTGAGTGAGTTAAGAGTGTAGTATTCTTGGAGAAAGAAAAGAAGATACAGAGATGTCTAAGCGAACAGTGGGGTTTGATAACCTCAATGATGTGGTGGAACGCCTCGGCCAAAGACATTGATCGCCCGGTTAAAGGGGGCGGTTTTTTCTGTATCATAGTATGACGGCATAATCGAATTACCATCCCACAATACAGACGCTTCTAGCGGCGAAAGGTATTGGCGCAGCTTTGCTTGTGTGTTGTCATCAAGAGCTGCCCAAGCATGTTGCAATTCTTCTAAACACCAAACTCGATAGCGCGACGTCGGTACTTGAACATAGAGGCAATCTTGTATGGTTTGATCATATCGCGTCAGATTCTTACTATAGGCTTGGGCGTTCTGGCGCAGTTGAGATAGATGCGTTTTGCTTATTTCCACAAGAAGGTTGGCCAGAACCTGATCAATGGTTGTGATGGGCTTTAGTCTTTTTGCATCTGGCTTGACATTCCACATGCGAGCCACCCATTCATAAACCGCTGGCGCTCGATTTCGCATGATCTCGGCGGGCGTTGGGTCCTGTCCAAAGTGCCGCAGCATGGGACCCATCAGAGCAAAATCCGCATTGGTCGGTGTATCGCCAAGCACAAACCGCCGACGCTCGAAGATTGCTTGCAATAGATCGAGTGCGGTTAGGTAGGTTTGTTCCACGTGTTCACGGGTTTTCGTGGTGACACCATCGCCGCGCACAAACCCGTTGAACTGTCTGGATTTGAGAATTTGAATGGCAATCAACCTTGGCATCGACCGGTTGTTTGCAATCAGGTCGTCGTAAAGAGCCTGTGCGGCATAATTCCGGTCGGCACGATAGCTCCAGCGATAGTGCATGGCAGGTCGCCACAGCCATTCATCTGCATAATCCTCAATCAAGTTTGCCGCAAACTTTAACATTGGATTTTCGGGGTAAATTGAGGGTGCCGATTGTTCAGATTCAAGCCAAGCAAGAATGGGCGTGGTATCCGTGAGCCAACGGCCATCGTCAAGCTCAACCACAGGCATCTGAACAACGCCAATCCCGGTCCTTAATTTGTGCTCGTTTCCAACCGTTGGGAGGTTTTCATAGCTGATAGAACGATAACGCAAATAGGTTTCAAGTTTGCCTGTATAGTAAGATATCTTGCAACCATATACCCGCATCATTGTATCCCTTTCCCATACGAATAATTATTCGCACGAAAACCATCAAATTCCAACCTACAGAGGCTTGAACGTTTCAATCTCGTATCGATTCGACGCCCTGTAAATTCGGGGCAATGTTGGTTTGATATTGGGATTGAATTTGGCGGATGAATAGTTCGGTTGATTGTTGTTGTTTTTCTCGCATGAAATCATGAAGGATGCGGTCTTGTATAGCGGTATATGGGGGTGTTTGTGTCGGGTTTCGTTCCACGATGAAAACCAAATGTAAGCCGTGCTTTGAGATCAAGGGTTCTGTCCATTTTCCGATCTTGGCGTTTTCGGCAAAAATGGCTTGCGAAAACCCCACTCCAAAATCGACGGCAATTGCCTCGGGTGTCCGCTTTACATAATTGGTATGGTACAAAAAGTGTTCACCATAGGCGGTAGCGTCACGAAATTCGGCTTTTGCGCTGCGTAAGGTGTACAGAAGCTCATCTGCGCGGGCCCGTGCGTTTTTCATTTCTTGATCCGATGCGCGGATGAAGACATGGGAGAAAGTGATGCTGGCCGGTTGTTGATAGGCTTGGCTATTCTGCTGGTAATACTTGATCAGTTCCTGAGCTTGCGGCTCTACCGGCCTTGGTCCGGTTTCAGCCAAAAGCTCCAGTTTTTGCACGAGGCGTTTGCGGATTACTTCGTCGCCGCTCTCAAGGCCAAGTGCAACCGCCTCCCGAAACAAGGCTTCTTCGCGGACATATTCTTGGATCAAGTTCGATAGGTCTTCGGGCGGTAATGCATTTAATATGCTGTTGGCTTGGGCGGGTTCCAACACTTTTGACTTATATTGGATAAAGGACACGAGGGTTTGGCGAGTAACCTCAATTTCCTTGCTGTTTGATTGTGTTGCGGGGCGACCAAAGACTGCAAATAACGCAAATCCAATCACCACAAAATGCAACAGCGGCTCTTTGAACAGTTGAGGCAGGCGCACAATTTACTCCGTAGAATTGGGGGCTGGTGCGTACCAGATCGGCGAACTATAGGCCCGTTCTTGCAAGGTTTGTGGGTAGCTTTTCGGTGGTGCTTGGTTGAGTGCCAGAGAATCATACAATGAATTGCGCGGTGTCGGTATTTGCAAGACACGGACATAGTAAAATGCCCGAGCATCAGGCTGAAAATTTGGATCACGCCAAATTCCGGCGAGTTCCTCTGAACCTATGGTGTTTTGGTAGCGTGCAGTGCTTCGATCTACCGTGTCACCAATCTCGGGCAATTTGCCAGCCGCATCGGGTTTTCGATGTCCTGACCATACCGCATCATATACTTTTTCCTGTGCGCGCCCTGTCGAGTCGAGCCAGCCTTTGACCACTTGAATTCGATCAAGATTGGCTCCTTTTGGGTCCTTTGCAGCGTGTAATAAAAAGGAAGGGGCTTGTGAGGTTTGTGAGTTGTCGCCGATCAGGTCACTACCCATAGGAACGCCCTTGGCATAACCCACCTTGGCAAAATTGCTCACTGTCAGGTCGGCTTCTTCAAATTCAAATCCACCAAAAAACCGCAAAGCAATGCGCGGTCCGGTGGTGCCATATACTTCACGTCTTTTGATCGCAGCAATAATCTCTGAGCGGGAGTTGTCGCGCGCCCAGACACCAGATAGGCCAGATGCAGACATTGACCACCCGGACAGTCGGCCCAATCCGCGCTCCTTGTTTTCAGGGATCGAGTCGAGGGCCATTTTGCCCAAAAAATTGTTCTCTTCGGCCGAAGCCAGCCCGGTATGGCTGTCGGTCGCGCCAATCATGCCAAGTTTATAGGGGTTGGTGCCGATATTACTTTCGATTTCCAACCCGGTTTTCAAGGCGCTACGGACATAGTCACCCTCCGTTGGGGTCGGAGTTTGCGGACGGTCGGCCCGCATTTCCAGCAAATGGCGGAAAAACTCAAAATCGGCAAACTCGTCATCTGGTGATAATAAGGGGTGTGTCTCTGATGTTCCCTTGATCTGGGTGACTTCTGCAACTGTTTCAAATCTGGAGCGTAGCGTCGCATATTTGCCATCAATCGGATCGCCAGAGCTATCCACGCGGGAAAACATTTGTCCTTTGGACACATTCGAATTGTGCGGAATGGAAACAAATTGAGCACCAGTTGTGGAAGATGTCTCATCCAGCCATGCCCATAAATCTTCCGGGTTGATGCTGTCAATTGAGGAAAAGGGAAGGAATTTGCGCGCGATTTCACCATTTTCTGGCATCAGAACCACCCGATGTAAATTGGCTCCATCACGGGTGGCCGAGTATTCCCAGCCAATCAGGGTGGTGAATTTTCCAGGCTCATTGTGACGCTCGGCTGCTTCGATATTTGTTTGCCAGTTTGAACGAGCGATATCGGCTAAATTCAGATCATCAACCAGACTGGGGTCTGATGAAACCCATTTCAAATCTTGTTCAACATTGGCTTGTTTGCCAATCAGTTTTTCAAACCACCATTTGAATTTGGTCCCGACGCTGACCTTTTGGGTTCGTTCCGCTTCACTCAAGCCCGCGGAGTTCATCCCCCACACGATAATACGGGCTGCGTGTCCAACTTGGCCTTGGGATCGTAATTCAACCAAGCGCCTCCCAAGTCGAGATTCGGCCAATCGCGGATCGCTTTGTTCAAACAAGCTAAAGGGCATGCCGAGCATTTCAGCATGATCGGTCACCGCCAAAAAATCCAATGGAGTTTCCAGTTGTACTTTGGCGCGGGTGTAGGGGTGAATAGCTGGCGCACCCTTGGCAAACCTGTATGCAGTGTCGGCATCCGCCGTATGGTTGCCAAAAATGTAGGCATCGACCGACAGGTTGGAGTGTAGGTGTGTATCACCCCACAGAAGCTGGTCCGGGTATTCTTGAGCCAAAGGGCTGGTACAGACCAACATGGATAACCCGGCGGTGGCTAATACTTGCGCGAGTGAGTGCATTGCTTTTCCTAAATACCAGACATAACGCGGATTTTATCCAACGCAGCAGAATTACCAATGAAATCTGAAGTGTTTAGAGCCGGCTGCACTCCGTCTTGAATTGCGTTAGAAACGGCCTGTAATTGATAGAAAAAACTTGATTGTTCATCGGCCTTTTCTTCGCGGATACCAGCTGGGGTTTCGATGCGTAAGACGCCTCCCAAATGCGGTAGGATCGGTTTGCTGGCATGTAGACGGCCACGCTCGCCTTCGATGGCCAATTCGCCGAACAGTTCGCCAGTTTCCGGCATGGCGCAATCGATCAATCCTTGCGCGCCATTGGCAAAGGAAAGGTTGGCCTTAATAGATAAATCAACGCCGCTCGGGCCGACGGTGCCTGTTGCGCTGGTGACCACTGGTTCCGTACCGCAAATGCTGCGCATCATGTGCAAAGGGTAACAACCTAGATCCAACAGCGCGCCGCCGCCCATGGCCGGGTCATGGCGGATCTGTCCGGCGCGCACCGGCACTGGAACATGCAGTCGACCAGTGATTTGGCGGATGTCGCCCAGCTCTTTGCTTTGAACAACTTCCAAAATGCGTTTGAAAAAAGGGTGGTGCCAATAATGAAAGGCTTCGATCAGGAATTTACCACTGGTCTGGGCAGCATTCGCTAAATTTTGCGCCTGACTCGCATTCATTATCAATGGTTTTTCACATAGAACATGTTTTCCGGCAGCCAATGCCCGGTCGGCCCATTTTTCATGCAGGGCAACCGGGAGCGCGATGTAGATCAGATCCAGATCAGGACGAGCCAACAAAGCGTCATAGGTCGCTTCGACCTGTGTAATATCGTGTTCGATGGCGTAAGTCTTCGCGCGGTTGGGGTCTCTGGCGGCAAGCGCTGTTACTTCGACATCGGGCAGCAATTTGGCTGACTCCAGAATGGCCATTGGCGTAATCCACGCCGCGCCTAAAAGTCCGATCCGGATCATGTTTTTACCTCGGCAATTAGCATTGCAAAATCTTCCAATAGGGGCAGGGTACCAATCAATCGCCCGTTGGATTCCAGCTCAAAGGGCAAGGCCTCCATCTCTGGTGCGCGGTGTAGGGCTACAAACCTTTTGCCCGTAGGCGGCGCTATTTCGAACGAAATATCCTGCAAAGGAATAATCGGTGTTTCCAGTTGATAGTTCAAAAAACTGAGCGTTACTCGGTCGTTTTTGGGTTGCCAGAAGGCATTGACCCAAACCGCCGGGTGGGCGTCGGCGCGAAAACTGGGCGTTTGATCCAACAGATGATTTATTAAACCAAGAAACAAGTTGTTGCACCCGTCACTTTGCCCGGCTTCGATATCGGCCGCACAAAAAATAACGCGCCCTTTGCCATATGTATTGCTGACAATACTCGGCTCGTCCAAATGTTCCCATGGGGGATCAGAATGGATGCTCGCCCAATTTTGGTCTGTGGTCGTTCCCTCATGCGGGTAGCCGTAGGGCAGGGACAGGCTGGCTAGTGTTTCTGCGGCTCCGCTCTGTATGCGAACTGCACCGCTCATGGACTGGGGCGCGTTTCTATGCCCTAGGAAGCGTTCGGGTGCCAATGATTGGCAAACTAGATCGCTAGCTGGTCTGCAATAAACCTGTCGCCCGTCTGCCTCGCCAGTGAAATGACACCCAAAGACGTCAGCCAATGCAAAATCCTGGTTACGGGTGCCGTCCGTCATGTTCAAAGAAGTAAGTCGACTGGCGTATAGATTGCCACCTCTGCGGACATACTTACGAAACGCATCAATTTCGGCTTGGTTCATGCGTAGAACATTGGGCAGCACAATAACCTTGTACTGATCCAGTTCATCCAGCAACTGGCGGGTCAATACGCCAAACGGCAGATGTGCGGCGGATAGCTTGTTACATGCCCCTTTGATGGCTTCAAAGTGTGGGTAATCAGTGCCTGCGCCACAATTCATGTCAGCCAGTGGCGTACCATTGTCGGCAAAATTCATTTTGGAATCGTCGGAAAAATAGACCCCGATATCTTCAATCGGTTGGCCGCCAATGAATGGTTCAAATAATTTGGTTTGCTCAAACACCCGATTGCTTCGGTCCAACATTTCCGGGTTATTTTGCCCATCTGGATCGACGGCGGCGATCATCAAAAAGGCTGAGCTGGCTCCGATGGCTCCATACACTTGGGTTTTTAGTGTATCTTCGCTTTGCAATTGTTCGTGGTCGATCAGATTGCGGGCAATGGTGGTCATAAATTCGGTGGGGCGCCCAGGGGACAGGTCCAGCATCAGCTTGGAAATCACTAATTGTTCATCGCGACCACCGTAAAAATCACCGCCCAAAAAGTCATGTCCCTGAATGCTGTCGAATGAAACGCCTTTTGACCAATTGGACATAGCCAGCGCGAAATTGTGATAAATGGAAGTGCCGGGGCGAACTTCATGCACCAGTTCTTTTAGTTCCGTGGCAAATTCAGCAATCCAGTTTTCGCGCGCTGTTTGGAAGGCGCACCATGCTGGATCATTCCAGTTTACAATTGCCGGGATTGCTGCGCCAGTTTCGGATTCACACCGGCTTTGGCAATGGTCGCACAGGCAAACAGCCGGCCACCACATCATGTCGAAAAAGAAGGTGTCGATTGAATAGTTCGTCGCGATTTCGGTAGCTTGCTCGCGAACAAATGCGCGGTATTCGGGGTGGTTGGGGCAACACAATCCATACCGGGCCATGGGCAATGGCCCCATGGTTGGGGGCGTGGCTGGCTTGATTTGCCAATCCGGATGGGCATTGCTCGCCCAAGTGTTGAACATGGTGCTGTAATAGCCGCAGACGCCAATTTCAGCTTGCTTAAGGGTGTCAATCAGGAGGCGCATGGGATCGGTGCCGTTAAAGGCACCGTGTTGCTGTCCGCTTTTGGTTGGCCAGTTGCATAACCCGACATGGGATTGGAAATAGACCATGACCCCATTTGCACCGCTGGCAATGGCCTCGTTCGCCGCTCTGACCGGATCAAATTCTCGCAAAAATTTCTCATCCCAATCGGGAATATGCATATCAATCAATAGGCGGCGCAGTGCATTTTGATACGGATTGCTAATGGTCATTCAACTGATCTGGATTGTGGTACCGGGTAAATGAGCGGGTTGAATTCATCATCATTCAGCACATCGCCCTTTTTCAGGCTTTCAAACTGCTTTGATGGCATGACATTGCGTATTCCATTAAAGACGGAGCCATCAGGCATAAAAATCATCGCAAAGGCCCGGCGCGGATGCGGGGTCATGTTGGGTCCTGCGGCATGGGGCATGATCCCGTTGTGAAAGCTGGCATCTCCAGCCTTCATTTCCAAGCATACTGGTTCATGAGTTTTCCATTCAGGATAGACCTTGAACAGATCACCGACATTGGGGCCGAGGTCAACATTGTCTAATCTCGCCTGTTTGTGGCTGCCGGGTAGAAAATAAAGCGCACCGTTTTGAGCGGTCACATCGTCCAGCGCTACCCAGATGGTCGTTGCATGGCGCGAATAAAAAGACCAATATGGGTCATCTAGATGCCAAGCGGTTGGATTGGCCCACGGCCCTTTGAACAGGGCTTGATCATGCCAGATACGAACCCCGTCCACGCCTTCGAGCCGGGCCGCCATCTTTCCAATGTCTTCCTTCAAAACCAGTTGTTTTAACTGGTTGTCAGTGCGCCATAAATTGACTCGCTGGGTAAATACATTGTCGTAAAAATCATCACCCACTCCGCCGCCATCATTTGCGCCGGGAATGCGTTCGTTTCGGTCAGTAACTGCTGCAGTAATACGCGTCCGCCAAGTCTCTAATTCTTGCGCCGACAGAAAACTGTCAATTTTGACAAATCCATCTCGTTGATACCGAGTAATCGTTTCTGGCGTGAGATTAGTTTTCAAGAGATATCCCTTTTCTAAACGATACCGGATCCTGATCCGGTTACGGCTGGGCGATCCGCCGCGATATTAGTTCGGTATGCCGCATCGCGATAACAGGACAGCGGATCGGCCGCGCCGCCGCTCAATACCCGCGCCTTGGCAAGGATCGAACTTACGTCCGTTTCAAATGCGGCTTTTAAGATATTGCTAGCCATCAATGGGTCGCAGTTTTGTTGGCAATCGAGCAGGGCATCTCGGTCAACCAGCAATGCCTGTACATAGGACCGTTGCACACTGATCGCCGAGTTCATCAGGCTTTCAATCGGATCGGTGACGTTATGGGATTGATCCAGCATATAGGCCGGATCAAATCCGGCTGCGCCCCGGTGCTCGGCATCGACTAACTCATTAAAGACTAGGAACTGCTGATAGGGATGGATCGACCCGGAATCCAGATCATCATCGCCATATTTTGAGTCATTAAAGTGAAACCCAGCCAGCTTGTTAAACTGGATGAGGCGGGCCACGATCATCTCGATATTGACGTTGGGGGCATGGTGCCCCAAATCGACCAGCGAAAAGGCTTTGTCCCCTAATTCCATGGCGCATAAAACACTGGTGCCCCAATCCTGAATTACCGTTGAATAAAACGCAGGTTCAAACATTTTGTGTTCAATAAACAGGCGCCAATCATCGGGTAGTTGTCCATAAATCTGGTGCATGGATTCCAGATAATTTTCCAAAGCATGAGTAAAGTTCTGCTGGCCCGGGTAATTGGAACCATCGGCAATCCATACGGTTAGTGATTTTGCATCCAGTATTTTTCCATATTCAATACAATCAAGATTGTGCGCGATGGCTTGCTGCCGGGTCGCTTCATCTGCGTGGGTCAGGGAGCCAAATTTGTAGGAAAGTGGCTGGCCATCTTGATCCTGAAATGTATTTGAATTGACCGAGGCAAAAGAAAGACCATGTCCACTTGCTCGTTCTCGTACTTCGGCCAAATCATCCACTCGATCCCATGGAAAATGGGGAGATACTTCGGGCGTGGCCCGGGTCAGGGTGTTGATCACCGCACAATCTTCGAGTTTCTCCATGATATTGCGGGGTTCAGCCAGACCGGGAAAGCGCGCAAAGCGGGTGCCGCCCGTGCCAACTCCCCAACTGGGAACTGCGATTGAGAAATTCTGTGCAGCAGCAGTTACATCATCAATTTTGATGTTCTGCCGGGCCAGTTTTCGGCCAAGCGCCTCATACTCATCATCAATTGCATTTTGAAATTGTTGATTGTGCTTTTCCAAAAAATCTTTGTTGAAGAAATCATTCATGATGATCATCCCTTGCTAACGGGTAAATGAGGGCGCATGGCCCGCATCGACGTTTAAGACATTCCCGGTTGATTTGGCTGCTTTTTCAGAGGCCAAAAATACGATGGCTTCGGCAATATCTTCGGGCAACACATCGCGTTTTAGTAAGCTGCGATTGCGGTAATGTTCCTGCAATCCATCTTCCGAGATATCATAGGCATCGGCTCGTTCTTTTTTCCAGTCGCCGCTCCAGATTTTTGAACCTTGCAAAACTGCGTCCGGGTTGACCACGTTACATCGAATGCCTAGTGGCGCGCCTTCAACTGCAACAGCTCGGGCCAATTGCAGTTCTGCTCCCTTGGCTGTGCAATAGGCGGCAGCATTGGCCGAGGCCACCAGCGCGTTTTTTGATGCGACAAACACAATGGAACCACCAATTCCTTGCGATTTCAAAATCTTGAACGCTTCTCGGGTCACCAGAAAATACCCTGTGGTCAACACGCTGATGTTTTTGTTCCAAAGTTCCAGGCTGGTTTGGTCAAACGGGGCAGAACTAGCAATGCCAGCATTAGAGACCAGAATATCTACGCCGCCAAATGTAACGCAAGCCTGCTCAAAAGCGGCCCTGACGCTGGCCTCATTGGTTACGTCGCATTCAACGGAAGAAACCACATCAGATGAAAATTCACCGGCCAATCGAGATGCCATGTTATTGTTCGCCGTTTGATCGATATCCGCCAGCATGACGCAAGCGCCATCACGCAATAAATGGCGCGCGGTTGCAGCTCCGATACCGCCGGCACCGCCAGTGACCAAAGCGGTTTTCCCGGCCAAAGATTTGGGTGATGGCATGCGTTGTAATTTGGCTTCTTCCAACAGCCAGTATTCAATATCAAAGGCTTCCTGATCGGGCAGACCGACATAGCCGCCGGCATTCTCAGCCCCTTTCATCACGTTAATGGCGTTTACATAAAACTCGCCAGCAATCCGGGCGGTCGCTTTGTCCTTGGCAAAGGTAAACATGCCGAGCGCCGGGATCAGATAAACTACGGCATTTGAATCTCTGATCGGCGGGCTATTGTCTCGCGCGCACTGCTCATAATATGCCGCGTAGTCGTTACGATAGCTTTGTAGCTGTTGATCCAGAGGATCTGAAATCGAGGCAACAATCTGATCTATGGTTCCAGCATCGGGATCGATATTCAGCACCAATGGTTTTCTTTTGGTTCGCAAAAAATGATCTGGGCAAGACGTGCCAAGTTCTGCCAATTCATTCAAGCGAGCTGAATTTACAAATTCAAGTACCTCATCTGAGTCATTAAAATGGCCGATTTTGGGTTCGGTTTTGCTGATTTTTCCACGAAGAACTGGCGAAAGATGCGCGGCAATTTCATGACGTTGCTCAGGTGTAAACGATGTTTGGGTGCTGATCGATCCAAACGCTCGCCCAGCATCTTTTTCTGCCAACCAATCTGCGGCGCACTGGATAATCTCCAACGTTTTCAAATAGCAATTTTTTGACGTGTCAGCCCAAGTGAACAAGCCATGACCCTGCATCATCACGCCATTCAATGCTGGGTTTTGTGTGGCCATTTCACCTAGTTTCAATCCCAGATCAAATCCCGGTCGTTGCCAAGGGAGCCAACCCAATTGTCCCTCAAAAATTTGCTCAGTTAATGCTTTGCTGTCCTTGGCGCAGGCGATGGCAATCACCCCGTCCGGGTGCATGTGATCGATGTGTTTATGCGGAACGTAGGCGTGCAGAGGAGTGTCGATTGACGCAGCTCTGGCATTTAGATTGAACGTACAGTGCGGTAGGTACCCGACCATTTCATCTTCATGATCTAGCCCCCGGTACAGTGTTTTCAGGTCAGTCAATTTATCCATATACAAACTGGACAATCCATCCATTTTCATGGAGCCAAGGTCGCCGCCTGAACCCTTTACCCAAAGCACTTGGGTTGCTTTGCCGGTAAGAGGATCATTCTCTTGGACCTTGGCGGATGTATTACCACCGCCAAAATTTGTGATCCGCAGGTCAGCCCCTAATAAGTTGGACCGATACAGCAGTAACTCCGCTTCGTTCATGTCGGCTGCTGTCTGGTCATCCCATCTATTTTCAAGGATTGAGCTATCCTGTTGTCTCGACATTTTTGGTTCCCGATCTTGCAAGATTATGCATGACAATATCGCGTGCTTTGTACAAAACGCAATTATAAACTTGCAAAAAACGTCAAAAACTGACAAAAACAATCAAATCAGACCAAATGCTTGCATAATTGGTCATCCGCAATGTCGGAAAATACGATTGGGAGGATCAAATGAAATATCGCTTTATGCCTGCAAAAGAACTTCTGTTAACGGGAGTTGCTGGGTTCGCAATTATGGGTTTTGCCGGACCAGTGTTGGCCCAGAGTTCTGGTGAGACGACCGGTATAGATCGAGACGAAATCGTTGTGACCGCCCGAAAACGCGAAGAATCATTACAAGAATATGCCGGGGCAATTACCGCGATTACGGCTGACAGTTTACAGACGAACCAAATCAACAATTTGCAGGACATTCGAGATCTGGTTCCCAACCTGTATATTGAAGAAGCATTGGGTGGTGCGACCACGCCGAAGATTTTTGTTCGCGGTATCGGCATTGATAATCCGGATTCCAGTTTTGATTCACCAGTCGGAATATATGTCGATGGTGTCTATATGGCGCGGGCGTTTGGTTCGCTTAGTGATTTATACGACATTGAACAGGTTGAATTTTTGCGCGGGCCGCAAGGCACCATTTATGGGCGAAATAACTCGGCCGGTGCATTACGGATTATAACCAAAAAACCATCTTTGGATGCTGTGGAAGCTGGTGCTTCAATTGGTTTTGGCACGAAATCACAATTCAATGCGAAAGGTTTTATCAGCCTGCCAATTGTTGAAGACAAACTAGGTTTTCGGGCTTCCTTGAACCGGCGTGGCAATGACGGCTTTATGACGGATTTTAATACGGGTGGTAAACTCAAAAAAGATGATCTTTGGACCGGTCGGGCTGCCGTGTTATTCTCACCCAACGCACAATGGGACATTACTGCGCGTGCCGATTTTCAAGACAATAGTGGTGTCGGTAGTGCGGCTTCGACAGTTGCACCGGCGTTTGATGTCGATGGCGATATCTTTACCAGCCATGGTCAGTTGGTAGCGCTCAACCAGTTGAATGTGGTCGGCACCTCCATTGAGGTTAATCACAATGGTTCCAATTTCGACTTCACCTCCGTTACCGCGTATCGGACTGTGCAAATGCGAAATAGTGGTGGAGACGCTGACGGCACACCGCTTTCCCTGCTGGAAGGCGCGTTGCAGAATATGGACGAAAATCAATTCACGCAGGAAGCGTTTATCACCACAAGTTCAGATGCAGGTGGCATGAATGTAGATTTGACAGCTGGGATTTTCTATTTTCATGAAAACATCAAGGATACCCGCAGCTTTAACGTCTTCCCCGCTGTTTTTGGACCGGCGAGCACCCAGACCATTCATCAGGATATTGATGCATTTGCCGTTTATGGTGAGGCCGATTTTGCAGTTTCAGACCGTCTGACTTTGACGGCTGGTGGGCGCTTTACCACCGAATCCAAGGACGTGGGTTTGCTGAGTCTCGACAATACCCGAACCACTTCTTTTGCGGTGAATGAGGGGATTGAAGTGGATAAAGTAACATGGAAACTGGGTGCAGATTATGCGGTATCCGATGATTTGTTTTTGTATGCCAGTGCCGGGACCGGTTTTCGTTCGGGCGGGGTTGGGTTTAATCCAGCAGCGCGCAGCGCGGCAAATATCGTGAATGATATATTTGGCCCGGAAGAATCCTTGAGCTTTGAAGGTGGCTTCAAAAAAACGCTTGCTGGCGGAAGAGCGCAACTAAATGCGACGTATTTCTATGTTGAATATACCAGCTTGCAATTGGCTGCTGCCGGTGCTGGTGGCATTGTGGTCAATACACCAGATGCAAGCAATCACGGGCTGGAGGTGGAACTGTCGGCGCAACTGACTGACCACTTAAGCTTAAGCGGAACATTGGGAACGCAGTTTGACGAGATTAAACTATCAACCAATGTGCTTAAAAATACACCAGAGTTCCAAGGCCGGGTCGGTTTGACTTACACAAACACCTTGCCGGGTAATATGGGGAATATCACGTTGGCCGGTGACATTAGTTACACCACGGAATATTTCGTCAACACAGCCAATACCCTGTTGGTCGGGGATCATCCATTGCTCAACGCCATGGCGCGGTGGGATGCGCCAAATGGAAATTGGGGAATTTCGATCACCGGTAAAAACATCACCGACGAGTACTATCCGACACTGGGTTTTAAGATTATTCCCGGTCTGTTGGACAATGAGTTCCCAAATAATCCAGCTCGTTGGCTGGCGGAAATCCACGTATCATACTAACCATTTTTATCATGGTAGTGTTGGAAATCCAATGCTGCCATGATTTTATGGCTGATCAGTTGTAGGTGGAGGTTCCGATTCCAACCCGAGACAAACCATCCTTGCTGGTCATTGATATTGGAAAAACCAATTGCAAACTCTCTTTGCTGGACGCAAATGGTGCAGTCAAAATCAAGTTGATCACGTCCAATCCAGTGAGCGAGGCGGGGTTGTATCCGGCATTTGCAACTGACGATCTTTGGGCTTGGATTTTGGCTGGGCTGGTTGAAATCGCCAAACTAGAAGTTATCAATTTTATCTGTGTCGCCACCCATGGTGCAGCCGCTGCTTTGGTTAATCCCAAATTGTCTGACAGCGGACTTGCTTTGCCAATTCTGGACTATGAATGGGATGGAGTTTGCGAGTTTGATGCAGAATACGAGAACATCCGCCCCAATTTTACGGAGACGTTCTCGCCAGGCCTGAGCGCTGGTCTAAATTTGGGGCGCCAGTTGTGTTGGCAGTCCCGCAAATACCCGACCCGGTTTCGTTCAGCCAAATATATTTTACCGTTGGCGCAATACTGGTCATGGCGTTTATCAGGTATGGCTACTTGCGAAGTATCGGCACTGGGTTCTCATACCGATCTATGGGACCCGGTTCGAAAAACTTGGTCGTCGATGGTGTCGTGTCTGAACTGGCAAGACAAGTTTGCGCCATTTTCGCCAGCTTGGTGGCCAATTGGCACAATTTTGCCAAGGTTGGCCGAACAAACCGGAATATCGATCGATTGCCAGATATTGACCGGAGTCCATGATAGCAATGCCGGGTATGCGCGCTTCTTGAATTTGCAAAGTAATGAGAAATCCACGCTTGTTTCAACTGGAACTTGGGTGGTTACCATGAGTCCAAAAAGCAACGTAAGCGAGTTGGATCCAGCTCGCGATATGCTGGCCAATGTTGATGTGACCGGCAATCCAATAGCCTGCGCCCGGTTCATGGGTGGTAGGGAATACGAGAAAATTTGTGAACTTTCCAAATCTGATCTCGATGGGGCTATATCACTTGAAGATATTGCAGCGTTGATAACGGATGGTATTTTTGCCATTGGGGATTTCAGTGATGGATCAGGACCGATGGCTAATCAAGCCAGTCGTTTGATCGGGCAGGCGGGAAACGGCCGGGCATTGGCTACAATGACCGCCGCATTGATGATTGATCTGGAATTGGACCTGCTGAATGCTACTGGCTCGATCGTCATTGAGGGGAATTTTGCCCGCAATTCTATTTTGTGTGAATTGGTCGCGGCATTACGACCGAAACAAAAAATTCGAAAATTGCTGAATCCTGACGGTATCGCGCAAGGTTGCTTTCGGTTGTTGCACTGGCAGAACAAGAAGATGAAAGGGCCAAAGCAGCTCGACTGTAAACCTTTGCGGCTTGATCAATTGGACCAATACCGCGAACAATGGCGAGAGCTTACCCACGAAAACCCGGTGACACAAAATGCTTGAAACACAACGACACGCAATCATTCTAGAATTGTTGAACAACGAGGGCAGCGCTTCGCTCAAAAACCTGATCCGGGAAGTGGGCGCTTCGGAAGCTACTTTGCGCCGAGATTTGGTAAAACTGGCAGCACGCGGGGAACTTCGCCAAGTGCGAGGCGGCGCGGTTTCTCTTGATTTACAAAAAAACACGGCTCGGCGCTTGCGTCTGGAAGGTTCGGCCTTTGACACCAATGTGGAGGTCGAAGTGGCGGCGAAACGCGCCATTGCCAAGTGCGCCGTCGATAGTTGTGAAGATGGCGAATCCATTATCATCAATGGTGGCACCACCACATTTCACATGAGCAATTATTTGCAAAATCGCTCTATGAGCATTCTGACCAATTCACTGGCCTTGGGGGTGGAATTGATCGAACGCAGCGCGAACCGGGTGATGTTCCCGGCCGGTGAAGCCAACCGAAAATTGAATTTTATATTGAACCCATTGGATGATTCCGTAACGGACTCCTTTCGAGCCTCAAAGTATTTTCTAAGCTCTCGTGGGGTGAATCCAAGGGGCGTGCAAGAAGCTGACCCTTTGGTGGCGCTGGCCGAACAGCGTTTGTCCAAATTGGCGCAACAGACCATTTTATTGGTGGATGCCACAAAAATTGGAAAAAGCTCCAGTTATGCCGCGTTTGATCTTGATCATATTGATCGTGTTATCACCGATGACAGGGCCACCAAGGAAGACTTACGAATGTTTGCAGATCATGGCGTTGAAGTCACGATTGCTGATCGAGCCGAGCATCAACGCAATGCAGAGTACACGGCTTGACCGGCCAGTTCGATTGCCTTGCGGGCGACGCTGACTTCATGGGTCAGCAAGGTATAGCCATGGATAACTCCGGGAACCTCGTGCAACTGGGCTTGTCCGCCAGCACGGCTCATTTTTGCCGCCAATTGACGACTGTCATCGCGCAATACATCCAGACCTGCTCCATTGATATAAGCTGGTGGCAACTCGCTCAGATCAGCCAAAAGTGGCGAGGCCAACGGCAAAGCGCGGTCTTCTTTTTGAGGCACATACAACGAAAAAAACAGCTCCATAGCATCGGCTCCCATGCCAAAGCCGTCCGAAAACAAAGTTCGCGACGCCGAGGTGCTGGTCATGTCAAACACACCATAAAACAGGAGCATAAAGCGTAGCCATGTTTCCTTCGCGTCGCGCAATGAAATGGCAGTGGACAGGGCCAAATTGGCTCCGGCCGATGCGCCGCCAATGGCCAGCTTTTTGGGATCCAAACCCAACTCATTTGCGCCCGCATAGATCGATCGTGCAGCAGCTACGCAATCAGCAACCGGGTCAGGGAATTTGTGGCCAGGAGCCAATACGTAATCGACCGAAACAATGCGAACTTTGCTGGCAAGAGCCAAATGCCGCAGCTTTACATCTTCGGTATCCAGATCACCAACAATCCAGCCACCACCATGAAAATAGATCAAACCCGGTGCCTGTTCCCGCTCGCCAATGGCGTCATAAATGCGGATTTTGCACGGGCCAAAAGCACCTTCGACAATGGTATCGCGAACCAATGCCAGTTCCGGTGGGTTCTGGTTCATTACTGCAAAATCTTCGCGGGCGCGCTGGCGCATTTCGGCCGGTTCAACCGATGTCATGGGCGGACGGGATTCCATGCGCTGTTTCATCCGGGCCAATGATGGTTGCATCTCCGGGTCGATTTCAAACTCGTCACGCATTGGGTGCTCCTGATGCCAAAGGGAATTTCGTCTCAAATGTTACAGTATTTTCCATCTTCACCCAAGTAAAAACCTAGACATTCAAGCCGCTTATTGCATCGTGAAAGAGAATTACATCATGGCCCAGCAAAAACAAAAATTGCCAGTTTCCATCAAAGTTGGATGGGCTGTGGGTGAATTGGCTGTAGCCAGTTATATCGGGCTGACCATCGCCTTTTTGCTTTTCTATTCGACGCAAGCTTTAGGTATATCGCCTTGGTTGGCTGGCTTGGTATTGTTGGCACCGCGTCTGTGGGATGCTTTTACTGACCCGCTTATGGGGGCCATTTCAGACCGGACCCGCAGCAAGATGGGGCGCCGCCGACCGTACCTTTTGGTGGGGTCTATATTGTTGGGCTTAAGCATTGCCGGCTTGTTTGCGGCACCGGTGGAAGCCAGTGAAATGCATAAAGCAATGTACGTGCTTTTGTTCTATTTTTTGGCGAGCACGGCCATCACCATTTATGATGTGCCGTATTCGTCAATGATGGCAGAAATGACCGACGATTATGACGAGCGAACTCTGCTTACCGGGTATAAAATGGTTGCGGCGCGGTTGGGCATTTTGGCTATTTTGTTTGCTGCACCGGCGGTGTTTGGCTCGGGCGGGAATTTGGCTGAAGGGTTCCGTTGGGTCGGCTTTGGGTTTGGTGGCTTTATCATACTGACTGGCTTGGCCTCATTTTTTCTGACCAAAAATGCACCAAGACTGGAAAAGCCAGTGGCTAGTTTTCGGGTAAAAGACGAGATCAATGCCATTCGGCACAACAAACCCTTTCGGGCGCTTTGGATTGTGTTTTTCTTTCAAAACTTAGCCATCGGTGCCAGTGCCACGACCTTGCTTTATATGTTGACGGTTGTGGTGCAGATCACGCCCAATCTGATTGGGTCTTTTATGGCAATTGGCGCGGTTACCGCGACCATTGTGACACCCATATGGGTGATAATCGGTCGTAAAATGTCAAAACGTAGGAGTTATTATGTGGCATTGGTCTTAAGTGCTGTGGCACCGATTCCAATGCTGTTTGTGCAACCTGGTGCCTATGTGGTCTTAATTTTCATTCTGATTTTTATTGGAACCAGTGAAGCTGCAAACCAAATTTTTCCAAATGCAATGGTGCCGGATACTGTCGAAATTGATGAATTGCGGACCGGTGAGCGCCGTGAAGGTGCGATCTTTGGCGCATGGGCCTTTTGTCGTAAAATCGGGATGACCGGTGGGGCGTTTCTGGTCAGTCTGCTTTTGTCCGCATCGGGGTTTATTCAAGGTGCGGGCGCTGATGCACAACCTGATACTGCTTTGCTTGGCGTGCGGTTGGGTTATGCCTTATTGCCGATCTGTTTGTGGATTATCGCCTTGCTTTTACTACGGCGTTACAAATTGACCGAAGAAATGTTCAACGAAACCAAAGCACAGATTGTCGCTAAAAATCAGACCTGATTTTAAGGCTTCATAACAAGATCAAAAATTTGGCGATCACCCTGAATTGAGCATGTCTTGTTGTGAATGTCATATCCCGGCGGCGCAACAATTTCGACTTCCATGTCGGCCGGGGCTTGTAGGGACAATGCGATACCATCGGGCGCGCGTTTCCAACTAACGGCTACCTGTCCCAATGGCGTTGGGTACGCTCCATCAGCGTGATCGAGATCACCAAATTGTGGGGCAAAGCGTACTTTTTTGAAACCCCCGCTGACCGGTTGCACCCCCAAAGAATATCGGGATAGCTGGTATACAGGTGTGGCTGAAAATACATGGCACAAACTGGCTGAAGGTTCAAAACTTTCCCACAATGTGGTGGCCCCGGCTTCCAGCATGGGCTGGTAATAATTACGCATGTGATCCAGCACCAGGTCATAGCGCCCTGATCTGGCATATGCTTCATACAAAAAATGGCAATACAGAGTATTGGCGCGAACCACATCCTTCTCTTCATGGAATTCCGGAGCGTGAACAAAAATGGGTGGTGCGGCCGTAAATTTCAGTGTTTTCTCATCCGAAATCGTATCGATAATTGTTGATACCCGATCGGTTGGAGCCAAATCAAAAGCAATCATCAGCGCATTGGTTTGTTGTGAAATTCGGGTGCCTTGCTTGCCTGTCTCAGGGTCAACCTCGTCGACATAGGCTTGGCGATTTTCACTCCAATGACGCGCGTTTAGTGCGCGCTTCACTTGGTCTGATAGGTCTGCATATCTTTTGCGCGCGCGCTTACTTTCAATGCGTTTTGCCAACCTAGAAGCTGAAGCCAATGCCGCAGCGTAAAGCGCGTTGATCGGTGCCGACTCGCCATTTCGTCCAATATCAGCCCATTCAATAAAATGCCAAAACGGGATGTTAGCCAACAGATTATTATGGTCGGTTTGGCGGGCGAACCAAGCCAAGGCTTTCTCAATGTTCGGGTATAATTGTTCGAGCAGATTTTCGTCGCCGCTGGAAAGCCAGTATTTTTCGACGCCGATAATCCAATGCAATGTGAAATCCGGAATAAATACCCCATCGCCCCGGTGGTCGCCGGTTGTGTACATTTGCAATAGTCCATCGACCCGTTGGCTTTCGGCGGCGTGTTGCAAGAACTGTCGGCCCAGTGAATAGGCGCTGGGACCAAATGCCGCTTCGGCAATATCCAGATGGACAACACCATCACCGACCCATTGGCGCTTTTCCCGCCCTGGGCAATCTTCAAATGCGTCATGCATGCATTGCAAAGCGGTATGGCGACCCACGTCCCACAACTGGTTCAAGACCGGATCATTACAGGAAAATGCTCCATCAAATTGCGCGGGAAAATTGGTGCTATTGACCTCGGCATGATGGATTTTCAGGCCATTTGGAGCATTACGAACGGTGATTTGCAGGGCGCGAATAGCCGTGAACTCAAATTTCTCAAACTGCTGCCGACCGGGTTTGGCGGTGTAGCGAAACAGATGGGCAAAGGTCAAATGGTCTGGTCGTTTCAGTCCGGAATTTGGGTCTTGATCGTTAAATTCACCGGGCAGGGCTTCCCCGGCGGCCACTTCGATGATCTCACCGCCTTTGGCTTCGATATCAATCCGAGGGAACCCAGTTACGTAAGGATCGAACCTCAACAAAATCGTTACGTCTTTCCCGTCCATGGTTGTGACAATTGTCGCATCGCCATCTGCTGTCAGCAGACCATTCGGGTTGGCAAACATTCCGTTGGCAGCGGCAGAACATTCTTCTTGGTATAATCTCTGATCAACATCTAAATCAGGCCGAGGCGCAATCGATTGGCACCATATAACTTGTGCCGGCGATACAGGCTGTTCGGCGAGTTGCGGAATTTCTCGAGGTGTGAGGCTGGGAAATGGTTTATAGCTACCGCGACCTGTTGCCTGTTCGGCTGCGTCACCATGAGAGACTAAAAGCTGTGCTTCTGGCCAATTGCTATCATCAAATTCTGTTTTTTTCCAACCTGCGGGATGCAGGTTAGCATCAAAGTCTTCAATGAAATCCTGTCCCCATCCAGTGCGAGGGGCATCCTGCCGCCAAGCCGGTGCGGTTAGGCATTTCCAGCTCGTATCGGAGAGTAGTTCAAAGGTTTTTGTATCCGAATGAGCATCCAGTTCGACATATAAACCGCCATCCCCGAATATGGGTTGCCAAGCACCTTTGGTGGTTTCGTACCAAGCCAGATCAACCCCCGGCGAGTGAACCAATATGGCGATTGAATTTGCCCCGGCGTGTAAAAAGTTCACCAACTCAATTACGTCATAGCGCATGAAATGTGGGCTGGCTCTGGACGGGCCACGGGAAACAAACTCCCCATTGATAAAAAGCTGGTACCTACCGTCACAGGTGATCTTGATTTTGGCAGAGTCTGGCCGAGCGGGCAGGGTCAATGAATTGCGAAAAAACACCCATTGGTTATGTTCGTCCTCGCGTCGCAAGGGCGCGGACGCAACCAGTTTGAAATAGGCTTCATGATCAATTTTTTGATCTGGTTTCCAGATAAAATTTGCCCGGCGGTGCATCTTCGTTCTCATCTATTGCATGAGTGAAAACCTTAGAGCAAACCAGACCGGAATTAAACCATCAAGTGTATAAATCAGGCCAGAGAACTGAGCCAGCCAAAGGTTATTTTGCCTTGGTTGTAGTCCGTTTTTTCGGGGTTGGTTTGTTTGCTGTGTCCCGTTCTTTTACGGCCTTCTGCAACAGTTGAAACTCGTCAACGATCAGGTCGGCAATATCTTGGACATCTGGCACCGCGTCCTTGCAGGCGACCAGCCCAAAATCGAGGCGATCAACATAACTTTGCAAGGTAATGTTCAAGGCACAGCCATGGGTGGCAATGGAAACTGGGAAGTAAGTCCGAACTTTGCTGCCGGCAAAATACATATGTTTGCGTGGCCCCGGAACGTTGGAAATAGCAACGTTTATCGCGGCGGGCATCCGGTTGACGATGTCGGTTTTGCTAGCCATTTGCGCCATGGCGCTGATGAAAATTGGAGCGCCAAAATAGGAATAATCTGTTGGAAAAATTTCTTTGACAGCAGACATTTGTTTCTTGGCGCGTTTGGTGTTCTTGTTAACGGCTTTCAGGCGCTTGAGCGGGTCGGTAATTTGAGTGCCAATTTCGCAAGTCATGCTGGCAACTTGATTGCCAGCGCCCTTATCGCCTAGTTCGCGCAAGGAAACTGGGACCGCCGCAACTAACGAGCGATTGGGTAGTTCTTTGTGACCATCCAAATAACGCCGCAAGGCACCGCCGCAGATCGATAAGGCGATATCATTGACCGATGTGCCGGTGGCTTTGGCCAAGGCAATGGTCTCTTTCAAAGAAAGTGAGTTGGCCGCATAGGCGCGTTGTTTTTGAATACGGACATTAAATCTAGTTTTGGGTGCAGGGCGCAATCCTTTTATCAAGCCTTCGCCGTCTTCAAATGCGTTTTTAACTACATTGCCCAAAGCTTTGCTCAACGCGGGTAGGGCGGCAACATTATCAAACTGTTGTTGAATAAATTTGCCATAAGCGCTGCCAAGCAATTCAAAAAATCCTGGCTTTTCGTTAGAGAAGCGGATCTCGCTTTTGGGCATGGGTGAACGCGGCACAGGCTTCATATCGGACAATATATCCATGGCTGAAATCCCGCCGCCGCCATCAAGGCAGGCATGATGACACTTAGTATAAAGTGCAAAGCAGCCCTTTTTAATACCAAAGGCATCATCTTCAACGCCTTCGACAATATAAAACTGCCATAAAGGCCGGTTCCGATCCAAAACCAGAGAGTGAAGCCCTTGGACCACCATCCGCAATTGCTCCAGATTGCCGGGTTCAGGCAGGCTGATATGTTTGATGTGGTAATCCAGATCAACGACGTCGGTATCGACCCAAACCGGGTGGTCAATATAAAACGGCGTGTGCATGAGTTTGCGGTGAAACGCCGGAATTTCATGCAGGCGGTTCACGATTTGGGATTTTAGGGCTTCATAGGCATTTTCGCCATCACGAGTCGGTTCACAAATTAGCAAGCTGGAAATGTGCATGGGGGTTTCGTCGGTTTCCATGTACAAAAATGTTGCATCAATACCGGTTAGTTTACGCATGATCCCATTTCCTTTTGATTGAATTATTGGTTTTGTTGATTTTAGCTTGCCTGCAATAAATCAAAACCCGGTGTTTCAAAAAATGCTTTGCGAAAGCCCTCGTTGGAAAATGCGGCCCAACTACCTTCGCGAAGTGCCAGACGGTCGGCGATTATGTAAAGAACACTAGGGTTTATACCCAATCCGCAATGGCTACCCATGACACGAATGTTTTCGGTTTGCTGGGCTTTTTCTTTGCTTTGTGGTTCAGCTTGATGACAGTTCTGCCAAGCAACAATACCGTCAGTTTTAGTATAAATTGATGTGGTTGGTACAGGTGGCGCCTTGTAAATTCGGCTGTTCAACGGTGGGTCATCCACTTTGTGGCCCGATACTCGTTCGTAAAATTTTCGGGCGTTGGATGCATGGGGATTGCCAGAATGAGGGCTGCCCAAAGTGATGACCATTCTGACCTGTTCGGGTCGTAACTTGGCCAATTCCCGAGCAAAGATGCCGCCCAAGCTCCAGCCAATAATGCTGATCTTTTCGCCATGCTCTTCGTATAGCTCGTCCAGCCGTTCCAGCATTTGTTCTAAAAGACCGTCACGCAGTCCCAAATTGCGGCCCAATTCCCAACCGGCAGGTATATACCCGCGACTTTCAAGAAATTTTCGCAATGGTTTGGTTGACAGATCGGTTCCGGCCAATCCGGGCAACACCAAAACCGGGTGCCCATCACCCGTGGGAAGCATATTCAACATGGGTCGACTGGCAATCAATGCGCCATATTCCCACACGGCGCGACCTTCCAGCAACAATAACATAAGTGATGGTGGTTTTATTGCTTGCGCTGTTTCGACCATAAAAGCCCCTTTAATGTACCACTTGATTGTATGCAGCATCCTTTACCACATCAATCCTTGTTCATTTAACCTACCAATGTAAATTAGAATGCACATACTAACGGCGTTGAAACGTCGAAGCTGAGTTCTGCGCTGGGGCTTGGATGAGTAGATTTAGGGGACGGAAAAACCATGGCTGATCACACATTTGATAAACATGTTCGAAAAGAAATAATTATCAGTGTGGTGATCAATGTACTCATAAACTGCACAATAATCTGGTTTCTAAAAAAGGATGGCGGGACCATATTCGCTCCGGGCGAACATGGGTTTCAAGTCGATATTTTTGCGACGGCATTTCTGCTGTTCTTCTTAATGAGCCTAGCGGTGATGAGTATTCATCGCGCCCAGCGCAAATCCGGGAAACTGCCAAAATTCTCTCCGGATGAGCACAATTGGAGCCACCGGTTGTTTGGTCGACTACCCTATTCGGTATGGGCCTTGGCCTTGGGTTTTGGCTTATTTGCCATGTTGGTTTTTGCGCCGCTGACGGTTGGGTTGTTGGCGCTGGCAAGCGTGACCGAGTTCACCCCCGGCACCTACACCCTTTTCAAAGGAATTTGGGTGGCGATTGTTGTGGCGTTGATGGTTCGAACAATTATCG
>JAJFFR010000115.1 GCA_021776555.1 Robiginitomaculum sp. | reverse complement strand
ACATCACGGCCCATGCCGAACGAATGACAGGAAACGGTGCGTGGCGGTATTCAGCGCTTTGCGAGGAATTATTGCTGTCGGACAATTGTCATCAGATTTTTGGAACAGACAAAACCAAAGATGCACTGCAACAATTGCTTTCATTACTGCCAAAATCAGACATGCAAAACATCGACAGTCGCATCCAACACTGTCTCAAAACTACCGAAGGTTTTTCGTTGGAGTTCGAACTTGTTCTCCAATCCGGTGAGGAATTGTTTGGAACGATTATTGGCGAAGCAGAACTGGATGATTTTGGAAATGCCTATGCCGTTGTTGGCGTCGTAAACGATAAGACGGCCCAGGCTGATCTACAGATCGAGCACAGCATGTTCTTAAAGGCTGCTAAGCTAGGGGCAATGCGGGTTGATGACAAACAAGAAACCATCACGCTATCCCCGGAAGCGGCCCGGGTGTTAGGTGAACCAGATGCACCTTTGCAGGTTTCAACATCCGATTGGCGGGACCGGGTGCATCCGGGCGATTACAAAAAAGCCAATGAACAATATACAAAAGGGTTGAAATCAAAAAACACTTCAGTGCGCCGATACAGAATTCGCACAGCCAGTGGCGTCTATAAATGGGTGGAAATTCGTTCGGCACCTCGTTCAGATGGAAACGGACAGCCTTTTGTTATTTATGCAACCATCATGGATGTGGATGACCAGGTTCGCGCCCAGCAAGGGCTTCAGGTCAGCGAACAACGCTTCCAAGATGTTTTAGGCCAATCCAAAGAGGCTATATTTGAACTCGATTTGAATGGAAATTTTACATACATTTCAGAAATGGGTCCGGTTTTGTTCGGGTATTCCAATATTGAAATGATGCAAATGTCGACCCAAGATTTATATGGGCCAGGACATCCTCGCGTCAAAAATTGGGCGGAACAACGTGCCAAAATTGACCTGCTCGACACCGAGCAGGTGATGCTTAAAAAAGATGGCACTCCAATACAGGTGCACATCAATTCTAGGGTGGCGCGAGACGCAGCTGGCAACATTACCGGATATCGAGGTGCCGCACGCGACATTACCGCTCAAAAAGCAATACGGGCTGAACTAAAAACCAGTGAAGAGCGGTTTCGAGATGTCCTGAGCCAATCCAAAGAAGTAATTTTTGAACTTTCCGCGCAGGGACAATTCAATTACGTATCCGACATGGGGCCAACCATATTCGGGTATTCAGACGAAGAATTATTGACCATGGCGCCCTATGATTTGATGCCAAACCCACAGATCAGTCGTGAAGCATGGCTGCAAAAAAGAATGGCCGGCGGTGCGATCGAAGCCGAGCAAGAACTCAGAAATAAAAAAGGCGACAATTTACACGTACATTTTAGCGCAAAACCACTTTTGAATGAGCACGGTGACATTATCGGGTTTCGTGGCGCAGCCCGGGATATTACAACCCAAAAGGCCATTCAGGCGGAACTGGAAACCAGCGAAAAACGGTTCCAGGAAGTGATCAGCCATGCCAATGGATGCGTATTTGAAACCGACGCAAATGGCTGTTTTACCTATTTGTCAGACACCGCATTGCCCTTATTTGGGTATCAACCCGAAGAATTAGTGGGTAAGGCGACGTATATATTGTCCACGCCCCCGCCAGAAGGTCACGAGAAGTGGATCGAAGGCTTGCATACGGCCGGCGGGTTTACCGTTGAAGAACAAAATTTTGTAAAAAAAGATGGCTCCACGGATCACTGGTTTCATGTGACAGGTCACGCCATCCATGGTCCATCTGGGGACATTACCGGGTTTAGAGGTGCGGTTTTTGACGTGACCTCTCAAAAATTAGGCCGGATAAAAATGGAAGAAAGCCGCCAGCGGCTCCACGAAGTTGTTAAAGCGGCACACGGCGGAACATTTGATCTCGATGAGAAAGGCAGGTTTACCTTTGTCTCCAGCAATTTTGAGAGCCTGTTGGACATTCCTCGTGAAGAATTAGATGGAAAATATACATGGGCGCTGGCTGAACACCTGAAACCAGATCATGAAGTATGGTTAGGTCTAATCCGAGACTCCGAAAATGGATACACGCATCAGTTCAAGCTGAAAGCTAATGAAACACAGGAAGAAATGTGGTTGGAAACCCACTGCATTGCCCGTCTGGATGAATATGGGAATTGTTTCGGATATCGTGGTGTTGCCTTTGATATCACGCAAAAAAAGCAAGTAGAACGGGAAATATTTAAGGCCAAGGAAGCCGCCGAACAATCGGCCGAAGAACGCGCCAGGTTCCTCTCCACCATGAGCCACGAAATTCGTACGCCGCTAAATGCCGTGATCGGCATGACTGACTTGCTACTCGATAGTGGGCAAAACGAACAGCAAAACAAGCTGACCAAAAGTGCTAATCGTGCGGGTCGTCACTTGCTCAACTTGGTCAATGATATTCTTGATCATTCCAAGCTCGATGCTGGCAAGGTTATTCTTGAAAATGCACCGTTTATAATAGCTGAAGAAGTTGAAAACGTATTTGATATTTTGGAGGGCGTTGCCGCTGATAAGAACATCGGCCTGACCAACCAATTGGATGCTCACTTGCAGACTTCCTATTCCGGTGATCCAGCCAGGATTCGACAAATTTTACTTAATTTAATCGGCAATGCCATCAAGTTCACTGAAAGCGGACAAGTTACCTTGGTTACAGCCCCCGCTTCGGACAGTCACGTCCGTTTCGAAGTTATAGATACTGGAATTGGAATTTCAGAAGAAGCGCAATCCCGGCTGTTTCAAGATTTCTCACAGGCCGATGCCTCGACCACCAGAAAACATGGCGGAACGGGCTTGGGGTTAGCCATCAGCAGACGTCTGGTAGAAATCATGGGCGGCAAGATCGGCGTGGTTTCTCAGATTGGCAATGGTTCGACTTTCTGGTTTGAAATCCCCTTGACCAAATCAGAGACGGTTGAGCCTGAACCCCAACCAGCGCCTATCGCCCAACCTGCACCGGCAGGTGCATTTCGGGTATTGGTTGCCGAAGATAATCCAGCCAATCAATTGTTGATGCGAACCCTACTCGAAAAATTGGATCAGGA
>JAJFFR010000114.1 GCA_021776555.1 Robiginitomaculum sp. | reverse complement strand
CGGTGCGTCCTTCCATGCGAGCTGCAATCGAATTCATAATGTCTTCGGGTGCGAACAGCCCAGCTTGCAGGGCGCGCATATAGCGCAAAGTATCAGCTGTGCCATGATCCCGGGCATGGTTGAGCGCATCCTTGGTCGCGGCAATTGCCACCGGTGGTTTGGCCGCAATGGCTTCGGCGATTTGGTTGACGTGGGCTTGCAGGGCTTCCTCATCGGGTAGAACGGCATTGAGCAACCCGCAGGCTTCGCCTTGTACGGCGCTCATCGTGTTGCCGGTAAAGGCCAATTCGCGCACCAATCCCGGTGCGATCAGTTTGGGTAGGCGTTGCAGGGTGCCCAAGTCGGCCATCATGCCCACATTGATTTCTTCAATGCGAACTTCTGCTTCGGGCGTGCCATAGCGCAAATCGCAGGCGCTGATTAGATCAACACCGCCACCAATGCATGGGCCTTGCAAGGCGGCAATCACCGGGAAGCGGGCGTTGTCCAACGCTTCAAATCCGCTTTGCATGGTGTGCAAAACATGGCGAAATCCTTCGCGGGCTGTCGGGCCGGATGTGGAGCTACTCATATCGGCAAACATGGAAATATCCAGCCCGGCGCAAAATACCGGACCCATGGCGTCAATGATCAAGACTCTGGTTTTTCCAACATCGGACAAAGCGCCGATGGCTTTGGGGAATTCGGCCCAGAAATGCCGGTTCATGGCGTTGCGCTTTTTCGGGCGACATAGGGTCAGGCGGGCGATCGGGCCATTTGCGTCTAACTGAAACGATGTTGTGTCCGTCATGATGCTTCTCTTTGTTGTGTTGGCGCTTTGGTCGGTGTTCAAACTCGACCCGATGCGCCAATCGCATTACAAGGGCATACCTTAAAGCGATTCACAGGATTTGCACCATGAGTGTTCTGCGTACTGAAATTGATCAGAACGATGCCGGGTTTGTAGCCAACCAGACGGCAATGGATGATCTGGTCAGCGAACTGCAAGCCAAAACAGCAATAGCGGCCAAGGGCGGCTCGCAAGGATCACGTGATCGGCACGTCAAACGTGGCAAATTGCTGCCCCGTGAACGGGTTGAGCAATTACTGGATTCCGGCACGCCATTTTTAGAGTTGTCAGCCTTGGCAGCCAGTGATGTCTATGATGCAGATATTCCTGGGGCAGGTTTGATTGCTGGCATCGGCCGGGTCGAGGGTCGCGAGGTGATGGTGCTGGCTAATGATGCCACGGTAAAGGGCGGGACGTACTATCCGCTCACCGTCAAAAAGCATTTGCGGGCGCAAGAAATCGCTGCCGAAAACCATTTGCCGTGCATTTATCTGGTCGATAGTGGCGGTGCTAACTTGCCGCATCAGGCTGAAGTGTTCCCGGATCGTGAACATTTCGGGCGTATTTTCTTCAACCAAGCCAATATGTCAGCCCAAGGGATCGCCCAAATCGCTGCTGTAATGGGATCGTGTACGGCTGGCGGAGCGTATGTGCCCGCCATGTCGGATGAAACCATTATTGTGCGTGGGACCGGGACGATCTTTCTGGCCGGTCCGCCATTGGTCAAGGCGGCCACCGGTGAAGTGATCTCGGCCGAAGATCTAGGCGGCGCAGATGTGCATGGCCGGACCTCTGGCGTGGTCGATCATGTAGCTAATGATGACCACCATGCGTTGCAAATCGTTCGGCGAGTGGTTCGTAATTTAGATAATTCACGAAATAACGAAATAAATGTTGGCTTTCAAGAACCTCTCTTTGATCCGGCTGAATTAGGCGGAATTATTCCAGCCGATGTGCGCGCACCATATAACGTCCGCGAGGTGATTGCTCGCTTGGTGGATGGCTCGGAATTTGATGAGTTCAAGAAATTGTACGGAACCACCTTGGTCACTGGGTTCGCCCGAATTTATGGACAACGGGTTGGCATATTAGCCAATAATGGGGTTTTGTTCTCTGAAAGCGCCCAAAAAGCCGCACATTTTATCGAGCTTTGCTGCCAACGAAATATCCCTCTGGTGTTCTTACAGAACATTTCTGGCTTTATGGTCGGCGGAAAATACGAAGCTGATGGCATTGCCAAACACGGTGCCAAAATGGTGACGGCTGTAGCTTGTGCCAAAGTGCCAAAATTCACCGTTGTGATTGGCGGCTCTTATGGAGCGGGTAATTATGGTATGTGCGGTCGGGCTTACAGCCCGCGCCTAATGTTTATGTGGCCCAATGCACGCATCTCGGTGATGGGCGGCGAACAGGCGGCCAGTGTTTTGGCCACAGTCACCCGCGATTCCAAGGAAAAACGTGGCGAAAAATGGTCAGTTGATGAAGAGGAAGCGTTCAAAGCCCCGATCCGGGCCAAATACGAACAAGAAGGCTCGCCCTATTACTCAACAGCCCGGTTGTGGGATGATGGCATTATTGCACCAGCCGATACCCGCCGGGTGCTCGGACTGTCGATTGCCATGAGCCAAAATGCGCCAACTGAGTCAACCAAGTTTGGCGTGTTTCGGATGTAGGTGGGTAAGGCTCTCTTGATGGAGGTAGAATATGTATGTCAATGGATATATTTTAAGTGTCCCTGAGGAAAAGAAAGCTACTTATATTGCGGTTGCAAAGATATTTGCTGAGGTTGCCAAAGGTTTTGGGGCTATTGAGATTTTTGAAAACTGGGAGCTTGAGGTTCCTGATGGAGAACACACTAGTTTTCGTCGCGCTGTAAAAGCCAAACCAGGCGAGAAAATTGTTATGTCTTGGGTTATTTGGCCCGACCGACAGACGGGTGCTGCTGCACACAAAGGTATGTTTACTGATCCCCGTTTGAAGGAGTTAGATGAAATGCCTTTCGATGGAAAACACATGATTATGGGAGGTTTTGAGCCAATTCTTGCTTTTCACAAAGAATGAGGCTTACACGGTGCGGAGTTGGCAACTCAATTCGAAACGTTCGCAGGTTTTGGAAATCAAATAGAAAAAGGCACACCGTATTGGCGCGCCTTTTGGCTAATTGCATAACACTTGAAGTTGTTATTCAGCTTCGATTTGTTCGTAAATCGCGTCAAACACGGCTTTGGATTTTGGGGGTGCTTTTTTGGCTTTTAAGGCTTCCAAATTTGATGTGTCGTCACCAACCTGAACCACTCCAACCATGCCCATTCCGAAATGCGGCAGGCATTTGTAGCCGTACAGGCCTTCGACGGTGAAGGTTACCGAAACATCCTTGTTCATCTTGCCTTTCCAGACATCGCCGCCTTCGGGGATCATGCCTTTGATCGACTGGCTATTATGGCTTGGATCAACTGATTTGAAAACGACGGTATCGCCTGTTTCCACTTTTAGGAAATCCGGCACAAATACCATGCGTTGCTTGGCATTATCAGGATGTTTGTTCAACATTTGAACTTCATAGGTTTCGGCCAGCGCACTGGTGGCCAGCAAAGAGCCGAGAACGGCTAGGGGAAGAAGAGTTTTCATGTCGGTTCTTTCAAAAAAATGGATTGACCCTCAAATCGATAAATAGGCCGAAGGGGGAACCATTTCAATGAAGCCCACCGCTGCTAGCGGTGTGACCCAGTGTCGCATCAAAGTCCTGACTTTGCTTTACAGTCTGGTTCACAACCCATAAAATTCCCACATGAAAACTCAAATTTCCAAGATGTTCGTAGCCGGGCTTTTGCCAGTTATTATTGCGGCTTGCAGTCCAAAACCGGTGTCCCCGCAAGATCAGTTCTGGGCTGGCTTACAAAATTTATGCGGCAAGTCATTTGCCGGGAAGCTGGTCAGTCTGGATGAAACCGATGTCGCTTTGCAAAATCAAGGCATGGTGATGCAGGTCGCATCGTGTTCTGACACCGAAATCCGTATTCCGTTTCACATTGGGGACAATCATTCGCGAACCTGGGTGTTTTCCAAAACGGGTAGTGGCCTTCGCCTCAAGCATCAGCACAACCATGAAGATGGTCACGAGGACAAGGTCAGCCAATATGGCGGAGACACGGTTGGAGCGGGGAGCGCGAACCATCAGGAATTCCCCGTTGATACCTATTCCATTGAAATGTTTTTACGCGAAGGTCTGGACGTCTCGGTAACCAATGTTTGGGCTGTGGAAGTCTCGCAAGAGCTTTATGCCTACGAACTCAGACGCGAAAACCGGCATTTCCGCGTGGAATTCGACTTGACCCATGCAGTCAGCCCACCACCTGATCCGTGGTAAAAGCAAGCGTAAGCGGCTTGTTTGTAGCGCCGTGATGGCATAAAGCCACTTTTGGTTTGATCAACGGATTTGGGTAAGCTTCTGATGGCGAAATTTCCATTTGAAATCAATGCAGTGGACGGCAAGGCCCGTACCGGAGCGTTGCGTACTTCGCGTGGCGACATCCGAACTCCAGCTTTTATGCCGGTGGGAACCGCCGGGACCGTAAAGGCGTTGACCATGGATCAGGTCAAAGGGACTGGATCCGATATTATATTGGGCAATACCTATCATTTGATGTTGCGCCCCGGTGCCGAGCGGGTTCGAAACTTGGGCGGCCTGCATAAATTTTCGACTTGGAGTGGGCCAATTTTGACCGATTCCGGCGGCTTCCAAGTGTTTTCCTTGAGCCAATTGGCTAAAAAATCAGAAAATGGCGTGATT
>JAJFFR010000113.1 GCA_021776555.1 Robiginitomaculum sp. | reverse complement strand
TCAAGCAGTTTTAAATAGTGGTGTATATTGTTTTTGGCATCTTTTTCATTGCCAGTAATTACCGATTCTTCAATGTCTGAAACCGAAAACTTACCTTTTTCACTTTTTATGCAGATAGCCCGCCAAACTTTCGAACGCAGGCTGTTTTTGTAGATACGCACACGGTTTTGCTTGCCTCTTGGGCCTGAGCGTAGCTTCTCTTTGCCTTCCGCTAGGGCAATATGGCCATAAGTGGTTAATTGATAACAGCCTGGCTTTGTGCGCTCAAGAAGTTCATTTTCAACTAATCTAGTCAATGCATTTTCAACCTGCCGGACATCTAATTTAGTCAATTCAATGATTTTTTGCCGAGTGATGCACTCATTAAGGGCATGACGGCCAATGGTCTGTAGTAACTGTTCGGATATCCAGGCCATTATCTGCTCCTCCGTGGTCTGGCCCCTTGCCAATCCAGCGTTAATTCACGCCCGGCCATATCCTTCAGTGTTATTTCTTCCAGGCTATTCAAGTTGGCTTCGCGCTCAATTAATGCGATCGCATTCATGATTTCACGCATACGGCCTTTGCTTTGGCGGTGAATTTCAAGTGCCAAGTCCTGTGCCACTTTCACGTCACATTTTTGGGCGCAGGTCATCATTACATCTTCCTTTGTTGCTGGACCAAAGGTGACGACATGCGCGATCCGGCTGCTGATTTGCAAATGGCGGCTAATCTTTGATTGCACTTTTTCCATGCCGACCAACACCACCGTCACTTCCGTTAAATCCGACAGATCCCGCACGGCTTCTAGCACTTGCGCGTTGTTACGCATGCAGTGATCGACTTCATCAATCACCAAAGGGGTTTGATGCCGTCCCAAATAGCCCGACACACGGGCAAATATTTGTTTTGATCGACCGGTTGGGTCGACCTTCAAATTCTCCGCCAGCTCGGTTAAGAAGTAATGCGGTGTCCAGTCTGTTTTTGCGCGTAAATAAGCCGCGCCAACTTCAACCGCCCAGCGGTCAACGGTTGCAGACTTGCCATAACCGGCTTCACCGGTGATCAGTAACAAGCTGGATTCCTGAGCGCCGCGACCATCAACCGCAGCTAACCCTTCTTGAAAGCGCTTATAATTCGCTGTTTTGACAAATAGTGGTTTCACATTTACACTCCTCAATTGCTAGTTAGGTACTAGTTTTGTTACAAAAGGCTTCACAGTAATTGGCGTTACTGTGTAGCCAACTTCTCCGGTTCGTCTGGTTCCTCTTTTTCCTTCATGTTTTTGGCTTTGTCTTCATCGTCTTTTGTCCAAGCGATACCTTCAAACGCATAGCGTTCGAGCATGTCGTAATATTGGTGGGTGTCGATGTATTTCAGCAGGTAACGGGCATCATCACCGCTCCAACTGTTTTTGTTTTGCATCAACCAGGTGTACTTTTCGATGGTTGATGTGAAGTGTGGCCGTTTGTTGATTGGCGTGACGATGCTGGCTTGTGTTTCGACTGGCATAGGTGCCGGTGCTTCGATTTCAATTTTCTGCGGTTGCCCAATCGTCATCGGCGGCAATTCCATGCCAGCGTCATGTTCAATGAGTTGCGGTGGGTTGAGTTCTGCTTCAGCTTCTTCAATTCTTGCTTCTGCACGTTTTATGCGGCCTTGAGCGCGTTTGCGATCGGCTTGGTCACGCATTGATTCAGGGAAATAACGCTGTGCATTGGCCTCGAATTCTGCGATGCAGATCAACCGGCCTTCACGGTCACGCACCCACACTCGGCTTGCGTCATGGATGTCGTAACCGACACGGGCGGTATCTTTGTTGTAGTCTTCTAAGTCTTTATTAAAATAAACGTTACCGAATAAGCGAACTTCGCCACGGGTAATTTTGCAAGTCTTGTATGGGCGGAATAAATCGTCCGCTTCGCTGGCTTCAACTTCTACCGGTTGCCATTTTTCCGCGACAGCCTGCGCCCATGCCTCGTTTGGTGTTTGGTGGCGTTTTTTGCCGTCCTCGGCACGAACCTTTGGCAAGCTGCTGTGGGGTCGGTTGTTGTAATCATCAACAACCTGCTGGCAGAATTTCAAGAAATCTGACCATTCAATCAGCAATTTTGATTTACCGATTGTTTTGATATCCTTGCGGGTAATCTTGAATACTTTTTGCTTGGCTTGGGCATCCATGTCCTTGCCCATGTATGTGGGCAACATCTTGGCAGCTTTGACCCATATCGATGCTTGCACCCGTTCAATCATTCCGCGTGCTTGCGAGCCATAAGGCAGGCTGTGTGTTAGTTCAATCCCAAGCCGTTCCATAAAGCCGGTGACTTCATTGCCCATCATGTCATTCTTAAAACCGGAACCGTTATCGACATAAAATATCGATGGAATCCCGCACGATGTGCAGGCATGTCGTAGCGAATCCAGAACCGTCCAAGTGGACTCAGCCAGTCCGGCAGACCAGCCGACCGCTCTACGTGTGGCCACATCTAAAACGGTAGTGATTTCAGGCCGAAACGCCCGACCATGCGCTGGGTGTGCGACTTCGGCGTCAAACGTATGGCCGTCTGCTGTATAGACTTCTGTCGGCCACATGTCGGCGGTTTTGCGCCGTACAAAGGGCAATAGTGTTTTGATTTCACGGCTACCCATGCGCCCGCGATGCTGGTCGACATTACTCATTTTTTCAATGAATCGTCGGCAAGCTGAATACGATGGTGGTGTGATGTTTGTTGGTAATTTTTCAGGCAGTATTTCAACACAATGCGCCAGGGTTGGTTTTTGTGGTTGAGAATAAAGACTGAGCAAATAAGATGCCCACGCTGGCACAATCGAGATATCCCGCGCCTTGGGTGCTACTTTGGCAAAGCCGCCGCTTTCGCTTTCAGTTTCTTTCATCCAGCGATAAAGCGTGGTGCGGGATAACGCACGGCTTTTACCACGCTTGGCATTTGCCACCGGCACCAACTGTTGCAATCGTTCCGGCAATTCACCACGCGCAGCCAGGTCAAGTACGGTCTGGATGGCTTTTTCTTTCCCGCCAGCCTTGGCTAATCGGCGCACCTCAAAACAAATGGCAATGCGTGCCTGGGCAACTTCCCGTTGCCAGTCTTTCAAATTGCCCGGCTTGGCTAATTCAGTATGCACCACCTCCAGCTGCTTCTTGATCGGCTCAATATCTCCGGCATCAGCAACAAGTGTTTGCATGACCTGTTCTTTGATCAAGGCCATGATTGGGGCGGGTGGTTGGTATTCTGTCCGCATTCCATCTTTACCACCTTTGCCGTTAACTTGACGTGATACCCAACCATCCTTTTTAACTCGATCACGCATACCCCGCACAGTTGCAGGCAACCCAACCAATTTCATGGCGGCCAGTTCAGCGCAGGAATAGTGGGTTTTAAGGTCTGTCATACCTGCTCCCCCATCGCTTTTTTAATGGCTTTAATTTGCTTTGCCGTCTCTTCACGTATACGTTCGAGCTGGCCAAGTTTTGCGTCCAAAGCTTCTCTACCAACCGCTAACTTCGCTCCGATCTTTGTGGCAAAAAGTTCCGCCAA
>JAJFFR010000112.1 GCA_021776555.1 Robiginitomaculum sp. | reverse complement strand
CAACAATTTGAACCCGGCCACGCACTTGTAACATAATTGCATTGCCGGCCTTGTTCTCTTCCATGATGTATTCATCCAGCGCGTCCAGAGACAGGCCTTCGATTTCATCGGCATTTGCGCGCACCAGAGCAGTCATTTCCGGCTCAAGCAGTTCGAGTTTATCTAATTGCGTAAACAGGTCAGTTTTTGCGTCGGCAGCAGCATCAGCAGAGCTGTCCTGCAAACTATTGGTTAGCTCAGTATTCCAGTACTTCATGTCACCAAATGCTTTTGCAGCATTGCGGGCGCTTTGCAACAAATCAAGAGTTTGGCCCTGCTCAACCACAGCCGTTTCAATGGCCACGTTCTTGGTACGCAAGGTCAACCCGAAACCGGTTGAAAAGACCGCGATGGTCGCCAGCATGAGTGAAACCTTCACAATAACTGGCAAATTCAGGACAAACCTAGAAATACTCATGAATTGGACCCCGATAATGCTAAGTTAGTCAGCTGAAAATTCGAAAAGAACCTTAGATTTTTCGATTCCTGCTGCTTCACTGGCGATGACTACCCCGAATGCACCTGGTTGCTTGCCAATCTGGCGAGCCAAAATTCGCATGGAACCCACACCGCGTGGTGGCGTTTCTCCGCGCACTTGTTTTAGCCGCAACCAGTGTCCTTCAACATCGGAATCGCTCATTCCCAACACAACAGACTGAAACGCATTTTGCTCGGCAGAGCCATCTTCACGACCAAAGGGCACTGCATCTGCACCGCCCGGCCATGATGATTGTTCCTTTAGATACAAACGTTTCACTTGGGTTTTCTTTTTGGCATCATCACCGTCAAAGCCATTTTCTGCATTTACAACCACCGCATAAGTTTCGGCTTTTGCCACTCCGCCAACCAGAGACAGGCTGACAATCGAGAGAACCAGAACAGCGCGTACTATTTTTGAATTCAACATCTAGCTGCTCCTAAAAGTTAAAGGTTGTGGAAAGTTGAAATACATGTGCGTCTGCGGCCGGTATGATCCCGTCCTCAACGGCTTTGCGCCAACGATATATGCCGCGTAAATGCGCGTTAAAGATTGGCCGGTAAGTCAAACCAAAGGCATTTTCAATGGTTTTGCCGCCAGTTAATCCAGTATCCAGATAATCAAATCGATAGAAACTGGTCCATTTGTCGGTCAGTTTGTAGGCCGGCATAGTGTAAAATGCGACTTTACCCGGCGCGTTTTCCTCGTCGGTAAAGTAAACCTCGTTTTTCCATATCCAGTTACCCTTCTGGAACAGAATATCCCCGCCCAAAACTGCAAATTCAGAGTCCACCAAACTGGATCGATCACCGTAAGTACCGTTCACCCCCAGCGTAATCCCCGCATCACTAAAGGTGTAAGCCAAGCGTCCGCCAACATTTACATTACCTGAATTGCCGGCCCAAGCCGCTGCATAGGCATTATAGCTAAACTTGTTGTCGCCCACATATTTGGAGCCATGCACATTCACGCCATTCGAAAAGTTGGCGAAAATGGTTTGCCCGGGGAATGGTCGTAGAAATTGCGGTTGCTCTGGATCCAGCAAGGATGCCGGAAAATGCTCGATGTTAATAATGCCATGCGGCGTAATAAAACGCCCAAACTGCACATTAAACATATCGCTTTTTTGGTATTGCGCCCACGCAATGACCGTATCGGTAACGACCGGAGAATTATTGTTGGCAAAGAATGGAGTGGTTCGGGCATTTGGATCGGTAAATCGCAAAGGAGCGTTTCGCACAAACGCCTGCGCTACAAACATATCCCAATTATGACCAAGGTCCGCTTTGACCAAAAGCTCAAAAACCTCGCGGTTAAAGCTGACATCCGTGTTGTCTTCACCGATCGCCAAGGTAACTGCTACGTCAACAAAACCGCCAATATCCAGCTTTTTAGCATCAAATGCGTTGGCAACCGCCCGACTACCAACGGTGGCATCAATCGTATCGACAGTAGTTTCCAACTCCTCAACCCGCTCATCCAGCTCGGCAACCATTTCCGCCTCAGCGCCAGATTTATTCGCCACCGCTTGTTGCACACCAAGGTCAGCCTGCAACTCTGTGACGGTCTGGGTCAAAGCATGGATCGCAGCCATAGCAGCATCCAGCTTTTGCTGCATCTCGGTCATTTGCGCGGTTGAAGTCGCTTCAGCTTGCGCCTGAGGATCCCCACCAGCCGATGCCATTGCGGGCATGCTACTCAGCACCAGCCCACAAGCTGCACTTTTTAGTAATTTGGCTACAAGAGAACTTTTTCTGTTTGTGTTTTTCTTTAATCGCCGCCCAGCTTTATGCATAATATCCCCTCAGGTTTCCAGCTCAATAGAATCAACTTTAGAGGTAACGTGGTAAACGAGGCGTAAAGCTGGTTGTATTATGAGAAAACCGACACGAATTAGTTGCAACAACAGTGCGTGTATTGGCCTTGTTCGACGGTTCAAACCCCTATACAACCGCAAAAACTTGGACTTACAGGGCGCATGAGCAAACCAATTTACATTCTAAACGGACCAAATCTGAACCGATTAGGCAGCCGGGAACCGGAAATATACGGCACCACCACGCTGGCTGATATCGAACAGTCCTGTCAGGCGCTGGCGCAGAAGGCAGGCATCAATCTGTCGTTTCACCAAACCAATGATGAAGGTGAGTTGGTCACTTTGGTTCAGGAAGCCGCTGATGAGGCCAGCGCGTTGATCTTGAACGCTGCGGCCTATACCCACACCTCGATTGCATTGCTGGATGCGCTAAAATTGCTGGAAATTCCGATCATTGAGGTCCATTTATCTAACCCGGCGGCGCGCGAGCCGTTTCGCCAAACAAATTATGTAAGCCCTGCTGCAACATCTGGTGTTTTCGGATTTGGCGCAGTAGGATATGAAATGGCAGTGCAAGCAGTTTTGCGACTGCTCGATTAGCGTTAAAACAGTACCGGAAAAAGAATTATGGCGGGAAATACACCTACCCTTGGCAAAAATGAATTGTCAATCGTTCGGGAATTGGCGAACATTTTACGCGAAACTGATCTTAGCGATATTGAGGTTGAGCGTGGTGATTTGAAACTAAAAATCAGCCGTCGCGCAGCCAAACAGATCATTAGCGCCGCAATGCCAACCAGCGCACCGACCACCATTGCCCAACCGCAACCCATGGCGCCAGAAACACCGGCTCCGGACAATGCCGTGGACATGTCGGCCCACCCCGGCACGATTGCGTCGCCCATGGTTGGCACTGCTTATTTATCTTCGGAACCGGGTAAACCCGCTTTCGTACAAGTCGGTGATCAGGTTAGCGAAGGCGATACCTTGATGCTGATTGAAGCAATGAAAACATTTAATCCGATCGCTGCACCAAAAGCCGGCAAGGTACTAGATATAATCGTCGAAGACGGCCAACCGGTTGAATTTGATGAAGCCCTCATTGTTATTGGCTAGGGTCAAAACTGATGTTTGAAAAAGTTCTGATTGCCAACCGGGGCGAGATCGCCTTACGGATTCACCGGGCCTGCCGCGAGATGGGTATTCAAACGGTGGCGGTACATTCCAGCGCCGACCGCGACGCCAAACACGTCTTGATCGCCGATGAGAGCGTTTGCATTGGCCCACCGGCGCCAGCGCAAAGTTATCTGAATGTCCCGGCGATCATGGCGGCCGCCGAGATCACCAATGCCGACGCCATTCACCCCGGATATGGTTTTTTGTCGGAAAACGCCCGTTTTGCCGAGATTGTCACCTCACACGACTTGGCTTTCATTGGCCCGACCGCCGATCACATCCGTTTGATGGGGGATAAAATCACCGCCAAGCGAGCTGTGATGGAAGCAGGTATCCCGGTTGTCCCCGGCTCGGAAGGTGAGATCACCACCGAGGAACAAGCCCGCGAAGTTGCCAACCAAGTCGGCTTTCCTCTGTTGGTCAAAGCCGCAGCTGGTGGCGGTGGGCGCGGCATGAAACTGGCTCGCACGGCGGCTGACCTATCCGAAGCGGTATCTACTGCGCGAGCTGAAGCTGCCGCCGCATTTGGTGATGGTTCGGTTTATCTGGAGCGCTATCTGGAATACCCGCGCCACGTTGAAGTGCAAATTCTGGCTGACTCATTTGGCAATGTTGTTCACTTGGGTGAACGGGATTGTTCATTACAACGGCGCAATCAGAAAATTCTGGAAGAAGCACCCTGCCCGGTTTTGGGTGATGCCGAACGTAAAAAAATTGGTGAAATTGTTTCCAAAGCCATTGCCGAGATCGGCTATCTTGGATTGGGTACTATTGAATTTCTCTATGAAGACGGCGAGTTCTTTTTCATTGAAATGAATACCCGCTTGCA
>JAJFFR010000111.1 GCA_021776555.1 Robiginitomaculum sp. | reverse complement strand
CCTAATCAAAGAGAGAAAAAACAAGCGGCTTAACCATCGGCAATCTCCCAGCAAATACGGCTCGCGCCTCCATAGGTGCGTGGCCATACCTGTTGCTTGCGCGTCAGCTAGCAGATTCAATTGATGACAATTACCAATGGCTACTGGTGATTTTTCGTCCAAGAACCACTTTGCATTTGCGGTGCCAAGCAAAGGGGTAGGACCAAACAGGCAGGATTTTGCTGGTCGAAACCGAACCAAAACGATTCCGTATCGCCATGAATTCGACCTACCTTTTCGACAAACTCAAAATTAAATAATTACCAACCGATAAAGCTATTTTGCAATCAGTTCAAATCCGAGTTTTGGCAACTCCTATCTTGGTTCAAAGCAACCATCAGCGCCTCACGCATCCAAACCTCTCCGCAACATTCCTCTCCATCTGCCAGAGAAAATAGAACCGGGACGTTGCTCTCCCTGCTCTTTTTCGGTGGTGACCTAGTCCAAAACCAAAGTCGGCAAAAGGTGATTTTCGATCTATTTTCCCCGGCCAAAAGCCTCCTCGCGCGACGGCACTTCGTGCCCAAAATAGATCGCCCCTCACCTTCTCCACTGACGTTTCGACTCCAAGAGGGTTTGCCGTCTTTGGCTCCGGCCTTTTGAGGTCACCGTCAGCAGGGAGACAATCTCCCATAAATTTACTGGCAAGATATGGAGACTAAAATGGCACAGGCATTAGGATATGTAAGCCAAAGCAAAGACGGTAATTTTGAAGGAACACTGGCTCTTGGCCTAAATTCTCGGATCAGCATCGTTCCAAACAACAATAAAACGGCGGAAAAACAACCTGACTTTCGAGTTTTTGCCAAAGCAGGTGGCGAGATTGGCGGTGGCTGGAGCCGGGTTGGAAAGGCCTCTGGAAAACCATATATTTCGCTTACTCTGGCCCACCCGATGATTGGCCCGCGTAAGGTTTATGCCAATCTTGGCCGAGCCAATGGCAAGCCAAAAGGCGAATTTGCCATCCTTTGGAACCCTGCAGCCTAATAAAAGTACATTAACCAAGATGCCCTCTTCGGCTTTCCACCGAAGAGGGTATTTGTGTATAAACACACCCCTAATGATTGTTTTTGAGGCTGGGCACGTCAAAATCAAAAGAGGAAAGCTTTTATTTAATGCCTATCACAGGAATTCTTACAAGCTTGACTGTCCCGGCCCGCATGCCCAATGCGGCATGGGCCTGGGAGTTTTTAAGGCGTAATAGAAACTATAGAGAAGATTTCACCCAAGCGTATCCAAGCCTGCCAAAAGCTGTTGAATTAGCCACTGGAAGTCGACTGATTATTGGAAAAAGAAGATACCAAACAGCTAGAAACTGGGGCTTGTTATTATTTGCGGATCCTGATTTTACGGCCCTGGAAACAGATGTTTTCTGGAAGCCAACCATATACCCGGCTACAGTACACGTGCACCTTAGCGATCCCGAAGCGGAGTTACAAATAAGGCGATGCCGACTAAACAAGATTAGCGACACGGTCATTTTGTCCTCATTGAATTGCCGCCGAATACTGTTTGAGAGCATTAACGGGAGCCGCCATGTGGTGATAAATGCATGCAGGTATTGGGTACAGCTCTATTGTGACACCCCTCACCCGATTGACGACAAAGCCATTATCAAGTTTCGGATTGACGGCGCGACCCATGCTGACAAACGGATCAATACGGTTCGACAATTGCTGGAAATTCACCGCTCTACCGGGCGAAAACTAAGCCAGATCGGATACCGAAGAAACGCGGGAACGTTGATAGATGCACTGATCGCTTTGGATGTGAAAAGAATGGGCGGCACCTACCGGGATATTGCTTGCGCCTTTGTTGGCGAAGAACGCACCGCCGATGAATGGGGACAAGGGAGTTGTTCGCTTAAAGAAAAGGCGCGCCGCGCATTGGTCCGGGGACGTGAATATCGGGATGGAAAATATCTATCTTTATTGAAATAATTCAAGGAAATTAGCGGGTGTCGTTTCTGTGGGACAGTCAAAACGACACTCCCAAACACCTCTACTCCTCGCCTTACTTGTCCCCGGACCTGCCATTTGTGGCCAGGTTTTGTCTCAATCGGAGGACAATTATTATGGGAACAGCACTGGAAAGCCCGTTTATCACACCGGATGAAGCAGCAAATTATTTGCGGCTGGAAGCCAGAACCTTGAACAATATGCGTTGGCGCGGCGAAGGTCCACGGTATCGAAAGCATGGTGGAAAAGTCATCTATCACATCAAGGATTTGCAAGTCTGGTCACGTAATAATGATTGCGGGTTTGGTCCCAAACATAGTGATTTTACCAGCAATGATCGCAAATAGCTGTCTGACTGCGGTTCTGCTTTCGTATCGGAAAAACCGGATCAATCACCGTCTGCGCTTTGGTGAACCGATTATGACTATACGCCTTGATTGGCATCGAAGTGTGGCGATCTTCTCACCCGGACAAATCTTTGGATATATCCGGTGGCAAGCCAATCAATACGGCACCCAGGACTGGCGGTTGTTCATCTGTACGGCTGAAAATGGCGGGCCACTTGTGGGATTACCCGGCATTGTTCCAGCCGCCAACCTGCTGCTTCACACCAAAGGTGCCACTAAGACCAAGCGAGCTTTAAAGTTTTTGGACGACTTGGAGCAGGAGCACACAACACTAGCCCCAATAACACCCGCCTACTGGCGACACGTACACAATCGGCTTGAAATCGGCAGCGATCCGCATCCTTTCAGCCGCTCCCAAGCCAACGCTTTTATTGGAGAGAACCATGTTCAAAAAGATAACCATTAGCGCAACTCTAGCCATACTATGCTTGGGTTTAGTAATGATAATATGGAAACCACCTATTCCACGATTGATCTATAATCCAAGCCCAAGCGCACCAATGGGCTGGTATATAGTAAACCCAAAAGGAAAGATCAAAACAGATACTTTTGTCGCTGCTTTCGCACCAAAAACCGCACGAGAATTAGCATCGAAGCGACAATATTTGCCAAATAATGTGCCCTTGTTGAAGACCGTTTGGGCGGTTGAAGGGGCACAATTCTGTGCGACAAATGGAATTATTCGCACTAAAAACCGCCCGGATATCATTGCACAATCCCATGACAGCATGGGACGGGATATGCCTCAATTGGAGGGTTGTTTTACCCTGCAGACTGGCCAAGTTTTTCTCATCTCTACCGATGTTCCGAACTCGTTTGACAGTCGATATTTCGGACCTGTGACTGCCTCCAATGTGCTGGGAACCGTTAAATATCTCGGAAAGTTCTCCGACCTATGGATATATTGGGCATGATCGGGGGCTGGGCACGGGTTTTGGGCGTGGAGGGCAAGATAAAAGGCCGCCGCGCTAAAGCACGGTTAAGCCATTGTCTGCACATCTTTTTTTACAGCGCTATGGAAAATGGCTGTGGCGCTATAAATTCAGCCATACTCCATACTCTATATGGGTTTTTGCGGGGCGCTCTCACTCGAAACGTCACACAATGTCACGCCACCCAATAACGTTCAATCACAAACGGGACCGCTTTGAAGTAAAGCTGGGTCGTATACGAAGCCCCAATGGTGCGAATAAGACCAAGAGCTTCCTTTCCAGGCTCGCTCGTGCCGCCAGACGGACAAACTCCTATCGACGATCAAGAGGCCGATCAGAACGCAATGTCGCAAGAAGTTTTCAAAGACGAGTGATCGTAAAAGTCAGCATCGTCAAAATGCGTGGGTCTGGCACAGCGGCGCAACGCCAGCACTTATCCTATATCGCTCGTGACAATGCGGCCTCGGAAAAAGAAAGAGGCCACGTCTATGATCGCTTTAGCGATGAAGCAGATGCCAAATCATTTGAAGAACGAGGGATCGAAGACCGGCACCAGTTTCGAGTAATTGTCTCGCCCGAAGATGCCCATGCACTGGAAGACTTAAAATCCCTCACTCGTAATTTAATGGCAGAGATGGAGCGCGATCTGGCGACCAGACTGGACTGGGTGGCAGCAGATCATTTTGATACCGACAACCCCCATACTCATATTGTGGTGGGCGGAAAAAAAGATGACGGAACTGACCTGGTCATCCCAAAGCAATACGTCTCCCATGGCATTCGAGCACGAGCCCAAGAGATGGTGACCTTGGAACTTGGACCCGTTAGTGAGCTGGAAGCACGCACCAAAATTGCCCGGCAGGTGCACCTAGGTCGCCTGACTCAGATTGACCAAAATCTAATCCGCCAAGCTAACAACCAGATTGTTGATCTAAGCATTGCCCCCACCAAAGGCATAGCATGGCGGCGACCCTTGGAATTATCGCGATTAAAGGTCTTGCAACGAATGGGACTGGCCACGCCAGAGGCCAAAGGCCGGTGGAAGCTTTCCAGTGATCTTGAGCCAACGTTACGCCGTCTTGGTGAACGGGGTGACATCATCAAGACCATGCACCGAATTATGGCGAACACCAAGGCCGACATACGATTGGACGCTAGTTCCATTTTTGATCCCCTGTCAGGCGATACAGCAGCCATTACAGGCCAGGTTATTGCCACCGGCATCTCAAACGATATCAAAGATCAGTCCTATGCCGTAATCGAAGGGCTGGATGCAAAAATTACCTATGTAGATACAGGACCATCCAGTGTGGTCGAAGGCTTAAAGGCTGGAACCATTGTCACCATCAATCCGCATAATTTTGATCCAAAGCCCTCAGACCTGACCATCAACAAAATCGCCATGGAACATAGCGGACGCTATAGCCCAGCTATCCAACTGCAAAATGATCCCGGCGCAAGACCAGAATACATTCAAGCCCACGTTCGACGCCTTGAAGCATTACGTCGAGCAGGACACGTCACTCGCCACACTGATGGCTCGTGGTCAGTAGCGACAGATTATCTGGAGCGGGTAAAAGAATATGAGCGATCACAAAGCCACCTCCGACCAACGGCCCTTACCGTGAAATCCACAATGCCGCTAAGAACAATGCAATCCGCAATCGGCGCAACATGGTTGGATAAAAACCTGCGGGATACTGATGATAATATGAGCGCCCGAGGCTTTGGCGGCGAGGTCGAGATCGCACGAGCCGAGCGCAGGCAATTTCTGCTCAAACAAGGAATTCTCAAGCAACTGAACGAGCTCGTGACCCAGAATCATCTGGACGAGCTGGAGCGGCGGGATTTGAGCGCAGCGGGGGCAGAGTTATCGAAGCGGCTTGGCAAAACCTATGTGCCAACTGGACAGAAAATTGCAGGCAATTACAGCGGTGCCGTGGAGCGGCCCAGCGGTAAATATGCATTGATTGAACGGGCCAAGGGTTTCTCGCTAGTTCCATGGCGGGGCGTGTTGGAGCGCAACCAAGGGAAAATGGTTTCCGGAATTATGAGAGGCGGGACGGTTTCGTGGAAGTTTTGGAAAGGGCGTATGATTGATCAATAGGCTGGTTCATCCCCAAAGTGGACCTTAGCCGAAAGTTATTTTTATAGCACATCAGTCGAAAATGAATTCGTAAAACACCTAAGATGCATTAGATTCTTCTTGATTCACGGAGATAATTAAATGAAAGAGGAAGTTATAGCTGGCAATAAGCTGGTTCTATCCGACACACGCCAGTTGATCTCTGAAATAACTGATGAGGGGCTCTTTGAACGCCTCGCTGGTTCTGTTTTGAGGATACACACATCGTTGTATCAAGGAATTTGCGAAACCGGAACGAACCCTAGCGGCAGAACAATCCCTGATCCAGCGGATGGCATAATATACGCCAACACAGCAGCAGGGGAAAAATATGCTATTATAGTTCACCACACCATATCCCCTCGACGTAGCCTTCGCTCAAAGTGGCTTGCCCCCAATAAGGGTGATGTTGATAAAGCGCTCAAGCTATTTACTGAATCTAAAGGTGCCCTCAAGGGGCATAAGTTACGCATTATTTTGACATGCTCTACTGGCCCAAACAGTGCAGTTGTCACTGACTTGGCAAAATTGGCAAAGAATAAAAATATAGAAATTGAGGTCTGGACGGGGGCTAGAATTGCGGACGTCCTAGATATCAAAGCAGATGGACAGTGGCTACGAGCCAGAACTTTTGGAACGCCACAACAACGTATTTCAAAGAACTTAGTACAGGAAATTGGTGCAAAAATGCTAGAGGCAGCACGGCCCCAATCGGACCCGGCAGAGCACATAGAACGAAGCTTGATGGACACGATAACCGAACGATTGTCGGATTCCGACAATGTATTGTTTCTCACGGGACGTTCTGGAATTGGAAAGTCGGTACTTTGTTATGACCTTGCAAAAGAGATTGAGCGTACAGGAGGCATCTGTTTTGTTCTAACAGATCAAGTCTTAAAAGACTCGGTGAGCTTAAATGAAGCTATTTTCAAAAGCCTGAAGGGGTATTCCTCAAATATTGTAGACATTAAATTTCAGTCAACCCTACTTGACCTGTTTGCCGATGGAGAAGTCGTGCTCTGGGTTGAAGACATTAATCGCGCCGACTCTCCTGCAGATTTGTTGCGTAAAATCATAAGGTGGTCCGAGAGTCCCTCAGATCCATCAAACCAGGGTATACAATTTGGAAAACGGATTAGATTTTTGTGCCCTGTGTGGCCAGAAATAATTGGCAGTTTATCCAAAAATGAGACCAAAAGCATTGCACGAAACTCCATACCCCTAGATGAGTATAGCCCCAGTGAAGGCGGCAAGGCTGTAATGGCCAAGGCTAAATTTATTAGTCGCCGCTTAACCGCGTTACAGGCACAAGAAATTGCTACAGTTCTTAACCATGACCCTTTGTTGATAGGCTTGCTGTCAGATTGGGAGGGCGCAGACCCACAAAAAATTATCGCACAATATATTGACGATGAGACTCGCGCTTTGACTCTCAACAGCACGTATCACAAATCTGAAATTAGCGACGCAATTCACAGTTTAATTGGCTCAATGCTGCAGAAAAAAAACATGTCCCCGCTATGGCAAGAGGTGCTCAGCTGGACAACGAAGCAGAACGCCCAAAATATCATTCGTTTGGTCACAAAAAAAAGTTCGATTGCTCACGTTAACAATAATGGAAGGCTGGTGTTTAGACACGACCGCATACGCGATTATTTAGCTGCCCACTGGATGGCAGAGCAAATGGTCTTGGGAAAGTTAGAACCTGAGTTTTTAAATGATCCGTTTTTTGCTCGAATAGTTGGCGAGTTGGTACTTAGGTTGCCAAATCAAGACTCAATTGTTTTGAATTCAAGGAAGATAGGCGCATTGGCCAAAATATATGCTTTTGCCGCATCAATTCGACAATCTCATTCCGCAAGGAATTCACTCTACCTATTGTGTAAAGAAGCAATCAGTTCCGCTTCGTTTCGAGACGGCCCCCTTTCTGAGAAATGGGCTATAAATGTCGTTTTAGCGTCCTTAGACGGTGAAGACGTCTTAGAACTTTTGACGGCTTCACCAGAAAAATGCTTCGCAAGACAAGAGGGTATGGCTCGGAATGGAAATGTTCGAGCTGCGGCAGCTTTTTGCTATCACCACGATCCAATTGTAACGTCTCCTAGACGCGACCATCTCATAAAACATTTGCTCAAAACCTACGGAGAGCCCTGGGTTGAAAGACTAGGTGCCCTCATACAAGAAGTGGGCGTTGAAGAGAAAATTTTGGAAGGGGCGCTTAACCTTGCAGGGGAATTAGGTTCAGAAGCGCTCATAGAAGCGCTTGAGTTTCGTTGGAACAACCCGTTAAAAAATTCTCCCCCGATTTTAGCGGAAATGCTGTTCGCCGCAATAAGTTGCGCTGCGGGACGTCAAAATAATTTCCTAGAGGAGGTTATAAGGCACTGGGCATCACTACCAGACAGAGACCCGCACAAAGATCACAGTAATCCTCGCTATGAGGTCGCCGCTTATGCCTTAAGAGGAGGTCTAAAGCGCCATGAAAATGATAGAGTAATTAAATACCTTTTGACCATTCCAACTAAGTTTCCAGAATTGAGTCAAAATATAACCACAGTGTTGAAAACGGTTGACCACCCAAAAGCTGTGACACACGTAGCTGAAGCTGTCGCTGACACAGATCGTCGATGTGAAGGCACTCAGAACACTAATATATGGGGCATGTCATTTACAGATAATTGGGGGAAGTTACGGGGTAGAAATTATCGCAAAATGAGCAATGGGTCTCGTAAAGCGCTAAAAGCAATATGGACAAATATGGATGCAGATATTTGGCTTCGGAAAAGAGGTTTTGACTTGTGGAGCGCTTGGATGCCAAAGGAAGATATCGCTTACCTCGATCAAGCACCCCCAAAGGGATTAGAAGACCGTGCGCTGGCTGCGAGGTTAAGGCATAAAGATCAAACAGCAAAGCAACAACTTTCAGAGAAAATACTGTTAGAGAACGATAATTGGTACTGGTTGCAATTCGCAAGATACGTTGGAACCGAGGGATTAGAAAAAACAATCGAAACCTTGTTTGAGAAACGGCGTGAGTTTTTTAGCGCAAACCCGAATGGCTATTTCTCTCAGGATAACATCCTTCCAGAACTATTGGGTGACCGCGACGATTCATTTTCTTTTCGCATAATTAAGGACAACTGGGAGCAACTTCATACAAAGTCAGAATATATATTAGCGTTACTTTATCTCGCAACACCAGAAAGCCTTTCCTTGGCCAATGCCGCCATTAACGAGGCAAGCGAACCTAGGAAAATATTAAAATACTTAGATTCAAGATTCGGAATCAAAACTTTAAACAGACCTGGAGTCACTAGAGTAGCGCAATTGGAAGCTGTTTTGCCTTATTTTGAGCATCTTGGAGATATGAGTAAATGGTCTTTTTGGGGAGTATGCAATGAAAGAGGTTGGTATGACTGGAGAAAAAAAAATCTAGATCCCAGATTCGAGTTTCCTGATAATCGAACATTTCCAAGGGTAAATGAGAAAGCTGATTTTGATTGGTTAGACAAACAACTAGCCATCGAAAACCGAAGAGACATTGAGGCCCATTATTGGGCAAAAGACAGAATTGAATGCGGTATAACGCTTTTGGAACTGGTAGAACGGTCAGAAAGGTACGCCAACTCGAGACAAACACCCCTGACCTACAATTTCTTTACCGATGTTATCGCCAAGCATGGTCAAAGAAGCGATTTGAGCCGTTTAGAATTACCTTGGGCTTTGACAAAACCTGATTGTCTCAAAGCTAAAGAGATAGCAAGCTTCAGTGTTCGTATGAGAACTTGCGTTTAAGCGACTAGCTGGATTTTAAAGCTGAGCTTCGAGTTGCGAGGCATCCGGCAAGCCAAGCGCAGTAAGCTGGCCAGCGATTATGGCGATACGCGCCTTGAGAATATCCACTTTCAAATCAGCCTCATTGAGTTCAATACAGTGTTTGAGATACACGATCAGTCGCCGCCCAATACGATTATCGATCCAGAAAACAGTATCGTCCTTGAAGTGCAAAAACCAAGATTCAGCGGCATCAAGAACCAGTTCAAGATGTTCAATTCGAGGAGTTAGTTCGACAAAAGATAAGATAGCGAAGGCTGCATAGTAGCTAGGGGCAGCGGATGCGACGTTTTTCATCAGTGGCAAAAACGGATCCGCCCGGTGAATCGACGACTCGGCTAAATAAGTTTTAGTTGGCGTCCTGAAAAGTTGATAAGCAAACAAGAGGCGCCCAAAGGCTGGGCCAAGATCAAATTCAATAGACGGTTTGCGATCAGCAACCATGCACTTCAGAGCGGGCATTGCTAGTAAATGTTCGGCAAACTTGGTTCGTTCTTTGATGAAGGCTTCTGCCGATTGCTCGTCTCCATCGAAATAAGTAACATCTAGTTTCAAAAGATACGGGTCCATCACCCTTAAAAACTGCCCGTAAGGTAAAACTAACAGGCGCTCCCAGAAACGATCTACTCCCGACGAACCGTCAACTGAATTAAAGACGCTAGCAACCAATTCTGCCCACATCGCGGTCCAAGTATCCGGAGTGTGCTCCAACTTCTCATGCTTCTCGCAGCCTAATCCATTAGCCTCGAATGTCCAATCAGCATATGTATTAACCAACTCCCCGATCAGACCTTGCTCATTGACCGGTAAGGCCTGGACGACAGCTTCTATCAACTCCACGGCATGGTCCGCATCAAAACCAAAATTTTCTTTTACTTCAGGCTCGGTTCGCCCTTCATCAAAGCGACCACCTCCAATTCGAATACCACGACGGACACTGATTCTTGAATTGGGAAGAACTGGCCAACCTGGCTCGACCCCATCTCCGAACAACCAATCGAGTTCGGATGTCACCCTATTATCCAGATTTATTTTACAGTCCTTCTCGCAAGCGGCTCGGGCTCGTTTGTTTTCATCGGACCAACCCCAATGATTAAGCACATAGAACCGTTCTTGAATTGCGTAGCGTACAATCGATTTCAGTGCGTTTGGGGATTTAGTTCGTAACTCAACGAGGGATTCAACCAATCCGTCATTTGCAAATGCAGCTGTGTAACGAACGGCAGACAATACAAGCTCAATATCTTTGCGCGTCGGCGTATCCGGCAAGCTTGCGATCAACCCACGAAATGCTACGCCAATGCG
>JAJFFR010000012.1 GCA_021776555.1 Robiginitomaculum sp. | reverse complement strand
ACTGACAAACACTTTGAGGTTCGCCACCAGATCTTTCTGGCCGACAAATTCGTCAAACTGGCGTGGGCGCAAGGCTTTGTCGGCGCCGTCACCGACTTGCTGCTCGCGGTCCAAAATTCGCTCGGTGCTCATTGGTTCAGCTCTTTCAAGCCCAACCGGATCAGTTCATCCAAATTGGCTGTATCGCCTAATTGTCCAGCCGCAACCCGCACCGCTTGGCTCGCATCTGGTCCGGCAAAGCCCAGATTGACCAAGGCCGAGATGGCATCGCGCATTTGCGAACCGCTGCCACTGGTGGCGGTAGTCTCCGTTGAAACGGTGCTGGTCACAAACGTACCGCCGCGACCCAAGGGGGCTGGTTTGTCTTTTAACTCGGCCACAATGCGCGCTGCGACTTTGGGGCCAACGCCGTTGGCCCGTGCCACGGCGGCTTTGTCTTCCATCAAGGCGGCTTGCATCAGATCCGCCGGAGCCAATACATCCAGCACGCTCAATGCCGATTTGGCACCGACGCCCTGCACGTCTTGCAAGCGCATAAACCAAGCCCGTTCGTCTTCGGACGGAAACCCAAACAGTTTGAATACGTCTTGGCGCACATAGGTTTCAATGTGCAGCACCACAGACTGACCGGGAGCCACATTGGCCAAGGTTCGCGCCCCGGCTTGCACTAAATAGCCCACACCGCCTACTTCTAGGATCAGTTCGCCTTGGCCGATGGTATCGACGGTGCCTGTTAGTTTGCCGATCATCCGGTTGACCGTAGGTTTCTGGGGGCATGATGGGCATGACAGATCGCCAGTGACAGCGCATCGGCCTCGTCGCCGGTGGTTTGGGTCCCAGGTAGCAACATAGCGACCATGGCCGCGACTTGCGCCTTGTCAGCCCCGCCGGTGCCAACCAAAGCCAGCTTAACCGTGCGCGGTGCGTATTCGGCCACGTCCAGCCCTCGATTACTGGCCGCCAACATGGCAGCAGCGCGGGCATGACCCAGCTTCATGGCCGAGCCAGCATTGACGCTGACAAAGCTACCTTCGATCGCCGCGCAATCTGGTTCGTGGGTGACAATACAGGTGGTCAGTTCACTGAACACGGTTTGCAATCGTTCGGACAAGGGCAAGCTGGGTTTGGGGCTGATTACCCCGCTGGCTAAATGGCGCAATTTATTGCCGTGGGTTTCAATCATCCCCCAGCCAGTGTGGCGCAATCCGGGATCAATTCCCAAAATTCGAATTGGTTCATTCATCAGAGCAGTGTACCCGGGCAAAACATGATGGGAAGTGTCAATGAGTGTCGACGATTGTCATTTAAGGGTAGGTTAAGCGCAAGTTGATTGTCGCTTTAGTGTGAATGTTTTGTGATTTATCTGTCAGTCCCGGCCGTTTGTGACAATGCAAAATGACAATCAGACCCATTGGCTAGCAAGTTATCCCCGCAGCTTTCACCCGGGCTATACTGCCCTTCATGACCCAACCGCCAGAATTGTTTATCGAAGCCAAGCGCTTGTTTGAGGCGGGGCTAACCCCTCGGCAGATCGCCAGACAATTGGACATTTTGCCCAGCCGGATCAAACGCGCCGCCGAACAACAAAACTGGCAAGGAGCCGTACCGACCGATTGGGTGCATATTCGCCAGCAATTTGAACAAGGGGCGCGCCAGTGCGATCTGGCTAAACAGCACCGGGTTTCGCTGTCGACCTTGGGCCAAAAAGCCCGCCGTGAAAAATGGAGCCGTATTACCACAACCGGGTTGGATGCACTGCGCCGATCCGTGGCGGCCTTAGAAACCGCTTTGGCCGAAGCCCCCGAAAACGATCCGGTACTAACCATGCGGATCAGCACCGCTTTGTCGATGGCCGCCGGGCGGTTGGCCCGAGCCGAAAATGGCGGCAAACTCGTTCCACCAGATGAACCAGATGAATTTGAAAGCGAAGATGCCGCCGATAACCAGTTTGCCATGGCTGAATTTGGGCGGTTATTGGCTGAATGGCGTCCGGCGGACGGGGAGGTCGGACCCCCGACATCCCCGGCACCCCCAGCCTTGCGCGCTCCAGATCAAGAAAACTAGTGCGCACAAAAACCTGTTACACTACGCCGTACTTTTCCATGGATTTGGCCATAGATACACTCATTTCTTCGAGATCGCGCGGTTCAATGCCCAAAACAGTGCGTAATTTGGTGTTATCAACCAAGGTTTGTTTGCCCAGATCGCGCGAGGCTAGTCGGATGGTTTTGTCAAAAATACCGACCAGACGCACCATGAAATTGGGCAATATGCCGGTTGGGGTATTATATCCGTTTTTGGCCAAGGCTTTTGAAATATCCACCATCCAGGCCGCATCGGTGACTAGTAAAAAACGCTCACCCGCCGCTTCGGGGCGGATCATCGCTTGATAATGCGCTTCGGCCACATCGCGCACATCGATCATCGCAAACGAAATACGCGGACAGCCGGGCATTTCGCGGCGCACCAATTTACGCACCAGCTCGCCAGAAGTTGACCAAGTTTTATCTAACACCGGACCCAAAACGGCACCGGGATTGATCACCGACAATTCCATACCCTTGGCGGCATCGGATTGGATAAAGTCCCACGCGGCGCGTTCGGCAATGGTTTTACTCTTCAGGTACGCCCCGACCTTGCCTTTGGTATTGGTCCAATCTTTTTCGGTAAATGGTCCGGGTTTGCGTTTTTGCTTGCCGTAAGCAACCGACGCCATCGACGAGGTCAGCACCACGCGCTTGACCCCGGCTTCGGCTGAAAACCGCAAAGCGCGCAAAGCCCCTTCACGAGCCGGAATGATCAAGTCATCTTCGTGATCCGGTTCACCACTGGGAAATGGCGAGGCCACATGCTGCACAAAATCACAACCCTTCACCGCATCGGCCCAACCCTCATCGGACATCAGGTTCAACTCGCAAAACGACAAATCCGACACGTCCGTATGTTCGGCCAGCACGGTCTTTAGCTCATCTGCCTTCGATAGTGAACGTAATGATCCACGAACCTGATAGCCCGCATCTAGCAATCTGATAATACAGTGCTTGGCGATAAAGCCGGTAGCACCGGTTACAAGAACTGTCTGTTTTTTAGTCATTTGATTTTCCCTTTATATGGATCATTTGCTATTTCCTGATCCTTGGATCGAAACACTGAACCTGCCTTACGCATCACACCACATTGAAATGTTCCATGGACTTTGCCATGGAAAGAGTCATTTCCTTTAAGCTGCGCGGTGATATCTTGAGTACCGTTCGCATTTTTTGATTATTGATGTCCTCACGTTTGTTCAGTTCAGGGACAATCATGGCAATCGTCGGGTCAAATCTGCCAAGCAATCGCACTAGAAAATTTGGTAGCTCACGTGTTGGTGTTTGGTATCCTGCGGTTTTCAGTATTTTTGATATCTCCACCACCCAAGTATGAGGTGTGGTAACACAAAAACGTTGCCCCGCCGCATCGGCAATGCACATCGCAGCAAGATGGGCGTCTGCTACATCACGTACATCTATCATCGAAAAACCGAGATGCGGACAAGCTGGTATTTCGCGGCACAGTAATTTACGAACAATTTCCCCTGAAGCGGAAAAGCTCTTATCCAGCAATGGGCCGAGCACCGCACCTGGGTTAATCACTGCCAATTCCAAGCCATTGGCTTCTTTGGTTTTCATAAAATCCCAAGCCGCTTGTTCAGCTAAGGTTTTCGATTTGGCATAGGCGGATTCCGCTTTTTCATGATCGGTCCAATCATTTTCGTCAAAAGGCTGCTCTGGGGAGCGATTAGGTTGACCAAAGGTGACCGCTGCAATCGACGAAGTCAGGACCACCCGTTTGACCCCGGCCTCGGCCGAAAAACGCAAGGCACGAAGCGCACCTTCTCGCGCCGGAATGATCAGGTCATCTTCGTGGATCGGCGCGGTGTCCGGAACAGGAGAAGCTACATGTTGCACAAAATCGCAGCCCTTCACCGCATCAGCCCAACCGTCATCGGACGTCAGGTTTAGTTCACAAAACGACAAATCCGATACGTCCGCATGTTCAGCCAAAACCGCCTTTAGGTCACTGGCCCGTGATAGGGAGCGTAATGATCCACGAACCTGATAGCCCGCATCCAGCAATGTAATAATACAGTGCTTGGCGATAAAGCCGGTTGCACCCGTAACCAAAACCGTCTGTTTTTCTGCCACTTCTGATCTCCTGATAACCAGTACATTTTGACATTTTTTGTATATTTGTCAGTTTTGACAAAGCGAACATAAAATGTCAATAGACTTTATGGCTCGACAAAACGACATATCCGCCAAACAAGACAAAGTGGTGAAAGCCGCATTTGAAGTGGTTTCGGCCTATGGGTTCAAGCGAACCAATATGGCCGATATTGCCAAGGCGGCCGGCATGTCCCGCCCGGCGCTCTATTTGTTGTTTGCCAACAAACGCGAGATCGCCCGCGCCGTAGTGGTCATGCTAAAAGACGCATCGATGGCCAATGCCAAGGCGGCTTTGGCTTCCGATGCTCCGTTTCGAGAGCGCCTGACCAATGCCATGCACGCCAGAACCACTGCATTCCTAGAAGCGGTCGAAGGTTCGCAACACGGACAAGAATTATTCGAAACTGGCATGGAAATAGCCGGTGATATTCTATCCAGCGGAGAGGAAGAATTTACCAAACTGTTGCAAGCCAATTTACGAAAAGCCGTAAAAGATGGCGATATCAACCTAAAAGCATCGAACTTAAGCGTACCGCGTTTGGCCGATCTATTGATCCACGGCGCTTCGGGTCAAAAAACCAATGCCGCTTCCGCCAAAACCCTACGCCGCCGCATCAACGATTTCACCGGCGCGGTGTTGGCTGGGTTAGCCCAAAGGTAATTCGGGTTGCTGGTCTATTCCGAATT
>JAJFFR010000110.1 GCA_021776555.1 Robiginitomaculum sp. | reverse complement strand
AATAAAAGCCCCGCTACGACTAGCGAGAATACAGCAAAAAAACCAAGGGCAGAGCGCAAATTCTTTCTCCTGAACAGATGATACCGGCACGTTTGGCACAATCAATTTACCAAACTGTCATTAACAGACCCTGTTCGAGCGAGAAATGTTGAGGCACAATGTCCAGCTTGCCGATTCTAGGCGCGCCACATGCTGGCAAATAGCAGGATGAGCAAATTGGTATTTCAGCTCGATGAAAACCCATTCGATGATATTCGTGATTTGATTGCGCGCGTACCCGCTGCGAATTCGGATGTGCAAGAAGCCGCGATGGCCCGACAGGCGCAAATCGCTTTACCATCTGGTGAGTTAGGCCGGTTGGCCGAGTTAGCCATTTGGTTAGCCAGTTGGCAGGGGCAAAATCCACCGAAAGTTGAGCGACCACAAATTGTGGTATTTGCCAGTTCGCACGGGATTGCCGAGCGGGGTGTTTCGGCCTACGGTTTGGCCGAAACCCAAGCCAAAATTGATGCGCTGACCAGCGGCAAGGGCAGCGTCAACCAAATCGCCGGCACGGCAGGTTGTGGCTTGCAAATCGTTGAATTGGCCCCGGAATTACCGACACCGGACATTACTGAACAGGCTGCATTAAGTGAAAAAGAATGCGCCGCAACTTTTGCGTTTGGCATGGAAGCGGTATCCGCCAAGCCGGACCTGATCGGTCTGGGCGTGGTCGGAGCTGGCGCAACTACGGCAGCCGGTGCGGTTTCGTTGGCGCTCTATGGCGGTGCGGCTTCGTTTTGGGCGATGTCTGGCTCGGCCATGAAAAAACCGGATTTGTTGGTTGCTAAAACTAAAGTAATTGACGAGGCCTTGATCCACCATCGGGGCAAGTTAGACGATCCGCTGGAGGTCATGCGCCGCTTGGGCGGGCGTGATGTTTCGGCGGTGGCCGGAGCCATTATTGCGGCGCGCTACCAAAACATCCCGGTGATCTTGGATGGGTTTGTAGCCACTGCCAGCGCAGCGATTTTGCACGCAATTGATCCAAATTGCATCGACCATTGCGTGGCGGGTTCTGTTACCTCACGCGATAGCCATCATGCATTGCTCGATCGGATTGGCAAAAAGCCAGTGTTGGATTTAGGATTGGGGCTGGGTGATGGTTCCGGGGCCGCGTTAGCGATCAGCATCGCAAAAGCTGCTGCGGCTTGTCATGTTGGCATCGGTCACGGCCAGAACTAACCAATTTTCGGGTGACCTTTGTGCGGTATTCAATTCTGCATATGCACCTTTTACGAATTCATCTGGCCCAACCCTTGCCAAGGTTCTGATCTGGCAACAAAGTGTCGGGCATTGCCGCATAAAAGGATATTTGAACGTGAAGCTTTATAGTACCCAAACTGCCCCCAACCCGGAACGGGTGCTCTGTTTTTTGCGCGAAAAAAACATAACTGATCTGGAAATCGTGCCGATTGATCTGTTCAAGGGCGAACACCGAGCCAAAGACTACCGTGTCAAAAGCCCCTTTGCCCAAGTGCCAGCGCTGGAGCTGGACGATGGACGGGTGCTGACCGAAAGTCGGGCGATCTGCCGCTATCTAGAAGGGGTATATCCAGAACCAAATCTGTTTGGGACGGATCCAACCGAAACTGCCTTTATTGAAATGTGGGATCGGCGGGTTGAAATGATGTGGCTGATGCCATTGGCCAATTGGCTGCGCCACGGACACCCGGCCTTTGCGGCGCTGGAAAAGCAAATTGAAGAACTGGCGCCGCGCGGCGAAAAAAGCTTCCGCCGGTTTGCCAAATTCCTCGATAAGGAATTACAAACCCGCGATTTTATGGCCGGGGACCGCTTTTCCATTGCCGATATTACCGCGTTTGCGACCATCGGATTTGCCAGAGTGGCGCGTTGGAAACCAGAGCCAGAAGAAACCCCAAACCTGCATGCTTGGCGGCAACGAATGTTCGATCGCCCGTGTGGTGCAAAATCATGAACTTTAGTCGGATTGGCCTTGCGATCTTGTTCAGTGTCTTGCTGGGCGGCTGTGTGCAAACCACATTGGCGTGGGCCAAACTTGACCCAAAAGGTGATGTGGCACGACCTGAATTGAGTTGGTCAGCCGAGCAAGACAATGCAACGGCGTTTGCCGAATATCGTCAGGATTTGCAGGACTTCGTTTACGGACGAATGCCAAATCACTCCAATACCAAAGTGTTAAGCAAAAAGGTGCTGAACGAAGCGGCACTGTCGGGCGATGCTCGATTGGAAGAATGGCGGCTGGAGATTGAGGCCGGGTTCGGCGATGATGTTTCGCTTCGCGCATCCAATCGCGGGCAATTTAACCTAGTTGTGCTGATGCCTAATGCTGTGCAAGGTCCGGTGCCGGTGATCATGATGCAGACATTTTGCCCGTCAAATGTGACCATTCCTCTGGATGGGGTATCAACCTTGGGCAAGTCCGGCGGGTGCGATGGTGATGGCTTTATGGCTAAGACCCTCGGCTATGTATTTGGCCGCTATATTGCGACTCCGCCAATGCAAGATATTCTCGATCATGGCTTTGCCATTGCGGCAATGTTTCCAAGTGAAGTGTTCCCGGACAGCGCCAAAAGTGGCCCGGCTGAGCTCTTACGTATGTCCAGTGGACACGATGATGACGAAACCCGGTGGGGTACAGTTGGTGCGTGGGCTTGGATGTTCTCGAGGACGCAGGATGCCTTGGTAGCCGATGGGCGCTTTGATCCGGCACGGACCATCACTTATGGCCATTCGCGTTATGGCAAGTCGGCGCTGGTTGCTGCAGCATTTGATCAGCGGATTGACGGCGTTGTTTCCCATCAATCTGGCACGGGTGGCGCAAGTTTAAGTCGTGGAAACCTTGGCGAAACCGTGGGTAAAATTACTGGTTCTTACCCGCACTGGTTTTCCAAGAAATATGCATCATTTTCAGAAAATGCCGATGAACTACCGGTAGATCAGCATCAATTATTGGCTTTGATTGCCCCGCGCCCGGTCATGCTGGGCAATGCCCGGCGTGATGTGTGGTCAGATCCCAATGGTGCATTTCGTGCCGCGCAAGCGGCCAGTTCTGCATGGGAAGCACAGGGTAAAAGTGGATTGGAACAAGATCGACTGGTGCCGTTTCATCCTGAGGCCAATTTGTCATTTTGGATACGCCCTGGAACTCATGGCGTAGTTGAAGAAGATTGGCCAGCGTTTCTGGCATTTCTGGACGCTCATTTTGCGGCGGGCGCTGCCGAATAGCGAGCTTCGGTTAATCGTCTTTTCCGGGCGCAATTTTAGTTCGAACCCAATCCACCAAGGTGTTGTCGGCCAGCATGTCCTCATAGGCCTTGTCCATAAACCGCTCGAGAGCAGGGGCATCGGCCAGCATATCCATTCGGGTGCGAAATGGCCCTTTAGGATCCAGTTCCTTGATAATTTTGGCTGGGTTCCCGCCAACCACCACGTTGGCCGGCACATCCTTGGTCACAATGGCACCGGCGCCGACAATGCTGTTTTCGCCGATGGTTACACCTTTGCCGACAAACGCATTGGTTCCGATCCAAACATTGCTTTTGAGCACAACTGGTCGGGCATCGCTGTCGATCTCGGTCCGGTCATATATACCGTGCCAGTCACAATCGCTAACCACAGCACCGGATGCGAACATGCAGCCGTTGCCAATTTCAATGCTTTTTGCCGCCATCAAACGCACACCGCCGGTGATCAACACACAATCGCCTAAATGCAGCTTCGCCTGTTTGCCGTGTGCCGCCCAAACCGTAAGCCGAACCGGCGCATCGGCTGAAGCAATAACATGCAAAGCCCGTCCAGCAGTAACGCCTCGCCCGAATACTTGTACGTGGCGCGGTCCTATGAATTTGGCATCGGGGCCGATCTCGTCAAAATGGGGGAACACAAACCGGCGCGCCCAGAAATCACGAAATGAGATCATCCGATCGAACAACCATTTAGGTCGAGAGTCTCGTCGCATTGTTACAGTTCTCAGTAATCAGCAAATCAACAGAATAGCGATCTTGTTTACCACTGATTTACCTTGTTCCGAAACCGGGTTTTTACATTGTTCGGATAAAACAGTTTCATGAAAAATTTGATGAAGAATGCCGTCAACCAGTTTTCCGGAATGGTTTCGAAGCCAAAGCCAGCGCCTCCGGTTCGTGTGAAACGTCGTGAGCCAGGCCCAGCCGACCTTGCCTTGGCGCAATACTCTGGTGATCCGGCCCTTGTTGCCGCCCATGCGGCATGGGGCAGTGGTCGATTGTGGCCAGCTGATCCGGGGTTTGAGCAACGAGCCTGTCGTTCTTTTCAAGTAGGTTCGGATAAAATTGTCGGTGTTTTGGGGAGCGCAACTGGCGGCCCGGTGGTCGCAATGGCGGCGCATCTTTCGTGCTTTGTTTTTGGGTTTGACTGGCGCAGCAACGCAGAAGTGCCAGCCCAAGAATTTATCAAGGCTTCTGGAGTGGGTAATAAAATCAATGTTCGGGCAATCAATCTGGATATGGTATTCCCGCTTCAACGAAAGTGTGACGGGATGATTGCGGTGGAGCCTGTACTGACCCGGTCACAAGATCAGGTGTTGGATTGGTTGCGGTTGGCTATCTCTGGCGGGGGGCAGGTTATTTTGGAAGAACCCAGTCTTGAAAATCAGGCACGAAAAGCACCCAAAGGCCAATGGTTTGTTGATCAAGAAAATGATGATTGCTTTTGGAAAACCCCGGCAGAGCGCGAAATGGCGTTAAAATTGGCTGGATTTTCTGTGCAGCGAGTTCAGGAAACTACCGGGGTGGCACTTCGGGCGCTGCGTACTGCAGTCGCGTCAACTGATCAGGCATATGAAGAACTTAAAAAAGCAACAGAACTAGCGCCAATACTGCAACCAGTGACCGATTATTTCATAAAAGAGATCAATACCGCAAAAAACCGCCTCAACGCTCTTGAAAATGGGGATGTTGCAGTTTATCGATATACGGCAATCAAGCAACGCGCCGATGGGTAAGGTTTCTTACAAATAAAAACCGCCTGAATGCGCGAAATCCAATTAGATCACAATGATTGCGTTGTGGTTTTAATCGAGAGCGAGCCATATGAGCGTGTTTGAAGACGGTGCTTTTCGGCACCATGAATCTATACATTTCTTTTCTGATGAACCCACCGGAATGCAGGCGATTATTGCCATTCATTCTACAGATCTGGGGCCGGCTTTGGGCGGTTGCAGAATGGTCAATTATGCCAATAGTGCCGAGGCATTGACCGATGTATTGCGGTTATCCCGGGGGATGAGTTTGAAAAATTCATTGGCTGGGCTAGAGCTTGGTGGTGGCAAGTCAGTCCTGATGGTGCCTGAGGCGTGGGGAAAGGACCCCAAATATGCTGGGCCAGAGCGGGCCAGCCTGTTTCGGGCCTTTGGCCGCGCAGTTGATACGTTAGGCGGACGCTATATCGCAGCAGAAGACATGAATATCAGTGTCGAAGATGCCGCAAACATGGGCCAGTCAACCCGCCATGTGGTTGGGTTGGAAACCGGCATGGGCGATCCTTCGCCATTAACAGCAGATGGTGTCTTCTTTGGCATGCGGGCCTCTATTGCCAGAGCATTCGGCACTACTGACTTTGCCGGGCTGACTATTGCGGTGCAAGGTTTGGGCAAAGTAGGTTGGCGTTTGTGCGAACAATTGCACCAAGCTGGCGCCAAGCTGATTGTCGCGGATATCGTCGAAAATACCTTACAGCGCGCCAAGCAGGAATTTGGCGCTGTTATTGCCGATAAAGATGGCATTGTTACAACCAGTTGCGATGTATTTGCGCCTTGCGCCCGGGGTGGTGTGATCAACGCGCAAACCCTTGGTCATTTACAGACCAAAGTCATTGCCGGTTCGGCCAACAATCAATTATCACGCGATGAATTGGGATCCGAATTACTGGCAAAGGGCATTTTATATGCCCCGGATTTTGTGATCAATGCGGGGGGCGTGATCAATATCGCACCTGAGGTCAACGGCATGACCGATCATAAATGGGTGGCGGGCAAGGTAGCTGCATTGGAGCAAACT
>JAJFFR010000109.1 GCA_021776555.1 Robiginitomaculum sp. | reverse complement strand
GATCAAACTGCTGACCAAAACACTGGTCGGATTGTCCCGGGACAAAAAATAGTGGCGCGCGTTCGCAAGAGAAAAACCGCCAGCGAAGATTACTGGCCGGGCTTTGTCGATGCCTTGGCCACTATGTTGCTAGTCGTGGTGTTTCTGCTGGCATTGTTCATTGCGGCACAGTTTACGCTTGGTCGAGCTTTGTCGTCACGCGATGCGGCCTTAAACGATGTGCGTTCACGCTTGGCCGCGTTGGCCGAAATGCTGGCTTTGGAAAAAGCCAAGGGGGCTGAGGCCCAAAGCCAGATTACGCTTTTACTGGCTACGTTAGAAGAAACCCGCGCCGCAGCCGATGAGCAAGCTGGCCTGCTCGCTGCGTTGCAAACTCAGGTTGAAGAAGGCGAGACGCAATTGGGTCTGGCTGGTGATGCGTTAAAAGCCCAAGAAGAATTAACCGAAGAAGCCCGCGACGAAGTGGCGGCGCTGACCCGGCAATTGGCCGCGTTAAATGCCCAATTGGCCACGCTGAACAAAGCGCTGGAAGCGGCTGAGGCCAAGGATGCCGAACAAAAAGTGCAGATCGTAAATCTGGGTAAACGATTGAATGCCGCTTTGGCTCGACAAGTTTCCGAGTTAGCTAAATACAAATCTGAGTTTTTTGCCAAAATGCTCGAAGTCATGGCCGACCGAGAAGGTGTGCGGGTCGAGGGCGACCGGTTCGTGTTCGAAAGCGATGTATTGTTCGCTAGTGGCTCGGCCGATTTTAATCCGGCCGGGGAGCAACAATTAGCGGTAATTGCGGGTGCCATCATAGAAATTGCCGAAGACATCCCGACCAAGGTCGAATGGGTGATCCGGGTCGATGGGCACACCGATGTGGTGCCGATCAAAGGGCGTTATGCCAATAATTGGGAACTATCCACCGCGCGAGCCTTATCGGTGGTGCAGTTTTTTGAGAGCGCCGGGGTGCCGTCCAAACATCTGGCAGCGGCGGGATTTGGGGAATATCACCCGATCAAAAAAGGTCGCAGTGCCGAGGCCTTGGCCGCCAACCGGCGAATTGAGCTGAAAATGGATGCGCGGTAAGCGCTGAACGCTTGCCCCGAAGCCATGCTGGGGTTACAAAACGCCCAATCAGCACGCTTGCATTGTTACAAGGAATTATCATGGCAGGGCACTCCAAATGGGCCAATATCCAGCATCGCAAAGGCCGACAGGATAAAATCCGCGCCAAGGCGTTCTCCAAACTATCCAAGGAAATCACCATTGCCGCCAAAATTGGCGGCGGTGACCCGGACGGTAATCCGCGTTTGCGTCTCGCCATTAAAAATGCCCGGGGCGACAGCATGCCCAAGGACAATATCCAGCGGGCCATCACCAAAGGGGCGGGCGGCGAAGGCGAAAGCTATGACGAGATCCGCTATGAAGGTTTTGGTCCGGGCGGCATTGGGGTGATCGTCGAGGTTTCCACCGACAACAAAAACCGCGCCGCAATGGAAGTGCGAACTGCTTTTGCCAAAAATGGCGGCAATTTGGGCGAAACCGGCTCGGTCTCCTTCATGTTCGACAATGTCGGCGAGATCAAATATCCAGCTGATAAAGCCGATGAAGAAGCCATGTTCGAAGCGGCACTGGAAGCCGGTGCTGATGATGTAGTGTCCGACGCCGATGATCACGTTATTTACTGCGCCCGCGAAGAAATGATCGACGTGGCTGCCACGCTGGAAGAAACCTTCGGTGAGGCCAAAGCGGCCAATCTGGTCTGGAAACCGCAGAACAATATCGAAGTGGATGCTAAAAACGCCGGCACTCTTTTGAAGATGCTTGAAGTGCTGGAAGATTGCGACGACGTACAAAACGTCTACGCCAATTTTGACATTTCCGACGAAGTGATGGCTAGTTTAGATGAGTGATCAATCCAACCCGTTACGTTGCCGATCCTTCGAGGGCGCTATGCGCCACCTCAGGATGAGGTCCGTGGTGTGGCAATAACAGGTTCCCTCATGCTGAGGTGCGAGCGAAGTGAGCCTCGAAGCATCGGACTGTTGCTGATTGTGGCCTTCGTATTGGTCGCCTGCGGCACAGCACCAACCCTGCCTAGCCAAGCGGAAATTGAAGCAGTTGAGCAAAGAGCAGCCGTCCCGACCCCAACCCGCAATGCGCGCTATCTGGGCAATGCCGGGGTGATGGTCACTGATGGCGAGACCAAGCTATTGTTCGATCCGTTGTTTGACGAAGGGTATGGGCAATACCAATTGGTCCCCGATGATATTCGCGCCGCCCTGATGGCCGGAACGGCCCCCTATGACGGGGTCGATGTGCTGTTCATTTCCCACGCCCATGGCGACCATTTTTCGGCTGAACCAGTGCTGGCTTTTTTACAGGCTCACCCGCAGGTAAAGCTGGTCGCGCCGGTTCAAGCGGTAGAAAAACTAGAAGCCGCCGGATTGAGCGATAACGCCGACATCATTGCCTTTGATCAAAGCCCCAATGATGCCAGCCTGACCCTGCAAGCCGGTGCCATAACCGTCGAGGCAATCACCATTCCCCATTCGGGTGGGACGCGTTTTGCCCATATTCGCAACACGGTGTACCGAGTGCATGTGGCCGACGATTTGCGCGTCCTGCATCTGGGCGATGCCACCACCGAAACCGCCCCAATCGCCCGCCAACAACAATTCTGGGATGCCGCCGAAAATAATCTGGTGTTCACGCCCTATTGGTTGTTCAAAAACGACCAACGCCGCGCCGCGTTAGACCTGCACATCAAACCCAGAAGCGCCATCGGCGTACACGTACCCACGGACCTCGCCACCTTAAAACAACGCTATGGCACTGCGCTCGACGAAGTGGATTTGTTCACAAAACCGGGTGAGGTGCGCGATTTGGCAGTGGTGGAATAAGTAAAAAGAAGTTTGCTTATTTGGTAGAAACTAGCTATAAGCGAAGTTCGTTTTGCTTACCTAGTTATTTTCCAATCCAAGTCAAACTGATTTTGCTTAACTCATATGCTTGAAATTTCTGAAAATGACATCCTGAATCGGATGCGCCGAGACAACCCTTGGTGGTCTAAAGACGGCCAAGCAAATCCGGTTGCCGATTTTCCAAAACGGGACTTTTTCCCCATTTTTTTCCATCTTGTGGCTCAACGAGACATTCAGCGAGCCGTGGTGCTGATGGGGCCACGACAGGTTGGTAAAACCGTGATGGCGCAACAGGCGATTCTGGAACTTTCAAGAAATGGTACACCAGCCAACCAAATTTTCTTTGCCTCTCTAGATACGCCCATTTTAATCGGTTATCCGCTTGAAAAATTATTGCGGCTATATCTTGAAAACTTTGGCGATGAGGAAAAGGGCGGGTACGTTTTTTTTGATGAAGTACAATATCTGAAAGATTGGGAAATTCATCTCAAATCCTTGGTCGATAGCTACCCCAAGATTAAATTCGTTGTGACCGGTTCAGCCGCCGCGGTTTTGAAGCGCAAAAGCCAGGAATCCGGTGCCGGTCGGTTTACTGATTTTGTTTTACCCCCCTTAAACTTCAAGGAATTTTTGTCATTTCAAGGGATTACTGATGATGGCGATATTGTTGCTCTGAACCGGGCGTTTATGGATTATCTGGCTTTTGGCGGATACCCGGAAATCGTTTTGTCGGAAAAACTGCGAGCCAACCCGGATCAGTATTTGAAATCAGATATTATCGACAAGGTTTTGCTGCGTGATTTGCCAAGTTTGTATGGAATTAGCGATGTGCAGGAAATGCACCGGTTATTTGCCTCGCTGGTTTACAATACCGGGCAAGAATTTTCACTGGAATCGCTCTCCAATAAATCTGGGGTCAGCAAACCAACGCTCAATAAGTATATTAAATACTTCGAAGGCGCATTTCTGATCCGGCGTCTTGAGCGAGTGGATTTGAATGCAAAACGATTTAGGCGTTCAATGACCTTCAAAATTTATGTGACCAACCCGGCCTTATATTCGGCATTGTTTGGCGCGTTGGAGCCAGATGACCCCAAAATGGGTTATTTGGCGGAAACCGCCGTGATATCTCAATTGTTGCAATTCGAACCAACATTAGAACATAGGTATGCGCGTTGGAAAATGGGTGAAGTTGATCTGGTTACTCTATCAAATTCAACACAGAAACCGGTAACCGCCATAGAGATAAAATGGTCTGACCGCGTAAAAACCAAATTGGATGAAGCAGCCCACCTAGCAGAATTTATAAGAAAAAACCCGACAAT
>JAJFFR010000108.1 GCA_021776555.1 Robiginitomaculum sp. | reverse complement strand
GCATCTGGCATGTAAGGCAGCCAAACCGCCCAATCCCATGCCCCAGTTCAGGGTATCTAGATAATCCTCGACACACAGCATCGAAGGCGTGTTGATAGTGGAACCGGCAAAAATCGCTTCGTTGGTTTTACCGTTTTTGGTCAGGCGGAAAATTTTAGGCATAGGCCAAGTTGGTTGATGGTTTTCCAAGCGTTCCACGGCACGGGGCGACAAGGCAATCATGCCATGAGCCGCCTCACCGCCCATGACTTTTTGCCAAGACCAAGTGATCACATCAAGTTTTTCCCATGGCAACTCCTGCGCGAACGCAGCCGAAGTGGCATCGCAAATGCTTAACCCAGTTCGATCATCCGCAATCCAATTGCCATCCGGCACCCGCACGCCTGACGTGGTTCCGTTCCACGTAAAGACCAGGTCGGCTTCGGGCCGCACGGTGCTTAAGTCCGGCAATTGCCCATAGGGGGCATCCAGCACGCGCACATCTTCGATCTGCAATTGATCGCGAATGTCGGTGGCCCAACCTTTACCAAAGCTTTCCCAGACCAATACATCTACGGCACGTGGTCCTAATAAGGACCACAGGGCCATCTCCATGGCGCCGGTATCCGATGCCGGGGTAATGGCAATTCGGTAATCGTCGGGGATTTGCAACAATTCGCGCGATTGCTCAATCGCTTGCGCAAGCCGGTCTTTACCGATTTTATGTCTATGGGAGCGACCCAATGGCGCGTCGGCCAAATGATCGAGCGACCAATTGGGTCGTTTTTTACAAGGTCCGGACGAAAACCGTGGATCGTCAGGACGCAATGCCGGCATGATTGCCGGTTTGGCGTGAAGTTTCATATTGTCTCCTATCCTCACTGGACAGGCGCGCACCGTTGGGGGTGCGAGGCCCGCCGTCAAAATGCCGATGGGGAGCAAGTTGTCAACAAAAATGAGCTGACTTCATCGTGAAGAGGCACAATCGTCATTTGACAGTGCAAATTTGCCACGTCACACAGCGCTATGGACCAGCCTTCCGAAACCAGCAAACCCGACACACCCAGTCATCACCGTCTGATCGACTGGGTTTGCATGTTGGTGATGATCTTGTTGTGGGGCACAGCTTTTGCCTTGCTAAAAATTTCAGTCACTGAAATTCCCCCAACTACCGTGGTGATGGGCCGGCTATGGGTCGGTGCCTTGATGTTGCTAATTTGGGTTCGCATACGCGGCCGTTCCATGCCTCGCCTCTGGGGACCGATGGATGTCCACTGGAAATGGTTTGCCCTGCTCGGGGCCACCGGTGCAACCATCCCATTTGCCCTGATCAGTTGGGGGCAGCAAAGCATGGATTCGGCCATGACCGGGATTTTTATGGCGACCATGCCGCTAGCGACAATTGCGCTGGCTCATGTGTTTGTTCCCGGCGAGCAAATGAGTTTGCGGAAATTTGCCGGGTTTATGCTGGGCTTTGTTGGTGTGGTGATCCTGATGGGACCAGAGATCTTGTTTCATCTGGGCGGCGAAACATTTGTTGCGCAAATCGCGGTAATTTCCGGTGCACTGTTTTATGCCGTGCAAGCCATATTGGCCCGCAACATGCCGCCAATTAGCCCGTCTGTTTCAGCTGCCGGACTATTGTTATGCGCAGCAATTTTCATCACGCCGTTTGGAATTTTTGATGCGGTTGGCATGTCGATGCCCAGCACCGGCGCATTGGTATCCTTGCTGGCGCTAGGTCTGGGAGCCACCGGGCTGGGTGGCATTTTGATGATGATGGTGATCCGCGATGCGGGGCCGAGCTTCTTGGCATTATCCAATTATCTGATGCCGATGGTGGCTGTGGGCGTCGGCATGATGATCGGCGAAAACCTGGGTTTGAATGTGTGGGTCGCCCTTTTGGTGATTTTGCTGGGCCTGGCTCTAGCCGGGCTTCGCCGCAATTAAAACTAGGTTTAATTTGCTCTGCGGCAAAACGCTGTTTGACAGCACGCCCGGCAACTGGCACCGCGTAAGTAATGAACCAGCCCTCCTCCGATAACCAGATAAAGCAGCAACCGGGTCGCGGCGACTGGATCCGTTATGTGGTACTGGTCTGCCTGTGGGGTTCGGCATTTTCCTTATCCAAAATTGCCATTGCAGAATTATCCCCAACCATTGTTGCGGCGGTGCGCATCTGGGTTGCTATTGGGCTTTTATACGGTTGGATGATATTTCGAAAACACAAATTACCACAAATCTGGCCCCGTCCTGATGCCCGTTGGTTGTGGTTCTTGCCAGTTGGGATCACCGGTTCCGCCTTGCCGTTCTTACTCAATGCTTGGGCCATGCAATCGTTGGATAGCGGTCTTGTGGCGATTCTGCTCGCCACCATGCCGCTTTCAGTGGCCCTGCTCACCCACTTCACCATTCCCGGCGATCAATTGTCGTTAGGCAAAGTCGGCGGCTTGGTGTTGGGACTGTTCGGGATTATTTTGCTGATCGGCCCGGCAGCATTGCACGATCTGGGCGGCCCAACCGCGATTGCCCAATTTGCCGTACTGCTGTCTGCGGCGACCTATGCGGTCAATAGCGTGCTGGTCCATTTCATGCCGGAAACGCCGCCCAGTGTTGCGGCAACCGGCATGTTGTTGATCGGCGGAATTGCCTTGGCTCCTTTTGCGCTAATAGATGCCAGCCATACCCCGATGCCTTCGTTGGGTACCATGGTCGCCGTTGTGGCGCTGGCATTAGGCGCCACCGGGTTAGGTTCAATCCTCTATATGCAGACGGTTCGCAGTGCCGGACCAAGTTTCATCGCTACATCCAATTATTTTGTGCCGCCATTTGCGGTATTCGTCGGCGTATTGTTTCTGGGCGAAAAATTGTCCGTTTTGGCCTTTGCAGCACTGGCGATCATTTTTCTAGGTATTTTGCTGGAACGGAAAAAATCATAAAATGACCATATCTTGCCAACGCAATAAATTCGAAATTCCTGAGGCCATTACGTATCTGGATTGCGCCTATATGTCGCCGCTACCCCGCAAGACCATTGCCGCCGGGCGTGCCGGGTTGGACAAAAAAGCCCAGCCGTGGACCATTACCGGAGACGATTTTTTTGATCTGTCCGAGCGGCTTCGCGCCCAGATGGCCGACTTAACCCACGCCAATGCTGCTGATTTTGCGCTGATCTCATCAGTCAGTTATGGCATGGCAGTGATTGCCAAAAACCTCGATCTGCCCAAGGGAAGTAAAATTCTACTTCTCGACCGACAATTCCCATCCAATGTCTATCCGTGGCGCGATCTGGCCGCTCGCGCCGGTGCAGAGATCATCTATCTCTCACCCGAGACAGGACAAAGCTGGACTGATGCCGTATTGGCAGCGATTGATGGCGAGACGAGTTTGCTGGCATTACCGCAAGTTCACTGGATCGAAGGGGCAGAACTTGACCTGATTGCCATTGGCAAAAAAGCGCGGGCCAATGAAGCTTTACTAGTGCTTGATCTCACCCAATCCTTGGGTGCGGTGCAATTTTCAGTGGCTGCGGTCGATCCAGATTATTTTGTGGTGGCCAATTACAAGTGGCTGCTCGGCCCCTATTCAACCGGCTTTCTTTATGCCGCGCCCCGGCATCAGGGCGGGCAACCCCTAGAGCAATGCTGGCAAAGCCGGTTTGGCTCCGAAAACTTCGCCGACCTGACCCAATATACCGATCAAATGGCTGATGGTGCCCGGCGTTATGATATGGGCGAACGATCCAATTTTGCGCTATTGCCGGCCGTCGAGGCTTCACTGGCTCAATTGCTGGAATGGGGTGTGGACAACATCGAACACAGCTTGCGGGATATTACCAAACAATTGGCAACCATAGCAGCCAAACATGGCTTACAGCCGGAAATTACCAGCCCGCGAGCCGCCAATTATTTGAGCCTGAAACTGCCAGTCAACGCACCGTCAGATATTTTGCAACAAGCGCGTGCAGCAAGTGTGTATTTTTCCCATCGAGGTGACCGGCTACGGATCACCCCGCATTTATGGATCAATCAGCAAGACCTGCACCGGTTTGACCAAACCCTTGGTAGTATATTTTAAGGCAGAACGATCTGCCCGCGCATAAAGTCATTGGCCCCGCCGCCTAACCGCACTCGATCGCCGCACAATTCTGCAATCACTAATCCAGAGCGTTTTGAAGCCTGTTCGGCTCGCATTTTTTGCTTGCCCAAACGTTTGCTCCAATAAGCTGTAATTTGCGCGAAAGCCGCTCCGGTTACTGGATCTTCATCAATCCCGACGCCGGGCACAAACACCCGCATTACAAAATCAAGATCGCCATCCCCCGGCGCGGCAACCATCAGCTCACCCGGCTCGGTCAGTTTGGCCGCAGCAACACCGGTTTCAATCTTGAGCGCTCGCACCATGCTAGCATCTTCCACCACAACAAATGGAAACTTCGATCCGCCACTGACCAACACCGGAACCCCCAACACGTCTAGAAGCGCTTGCGATGGTATCCAGTCCCCGGCAGCACTGGCCGGTAGGCTGGCCACAAACCGCTCCCCATCCCGCTCCACAGTCAAAACCCCGCTTGGGCTATTGAACGACACTTTGTCCAGTTCTGAATGCAAATGACGCAGCACACAAACCCCGCTGGCAAAGGTGGCGTGTCCACAAAGCGGCACTTCGGTGGTTGGCGTGAAAAACCGCAAATCCCATTGATCGGGGCGATCGCTGGCTACGATAAACCCGGTTTCGGACAAGTTGTTTTCCAATGCAATGCTTTGCATCAGATCAGCATCCAAAGGCTCGTTCAACGGAATGATCGCTGCTGGATTACCGGTAAACATCGCATCGGCAAAGGCATCTATTTGGTAGAGATCAAGTTTCATTTTAGTTTCTCAAATCATCAGTCATTTGGTCAATTCGTCCAAATTGAGTAAACTGCTACTATACGCCTGTCCACCGGTCTGCTGAAAGCGATTTGCGCATGACAAAACCATTGCCGAATTTCGAATTATTGAAAAAACTATGGATTGGTTCATTGCTCACAGGATCGCTGGTTTTTGCTGGCGGCATTGTTTATTGGCGACAGATTTTACACCCTGAATTGGTGACAATTGTCATTCTGTTTGCGGTTTCAGCCATTGCGTTCAGCGCTCTGTTTTTCTTTGTATGTCGAGTCGTTGCACCGCGGCTGGCTGATTTTGTGGTTGATGAAGAAACCAAAGTTGAAGGCCCCACCGTCAAAATGACCACAACCATCGCCGCCAGTGGTGATGCCCGACTGGACCGTTGGGTAAAGCGCTATGTGTTTACCCGCAATCTGTTCGGCATGGCGGTAATTCCATTGTTGATCTTGGGTGGATTGTTTTTGTTCGCCTAGCGTGGCGGCTGAAAAGTCCAGCCATGGCCCAAGGGTCCGTGCCCCGCACCCAGTTCAGGCGCATGTTCAATGGCCTTTTGCACATATCGTCGCGCCAGCCGTACCGCTTCTTCTAATTGCAGTCCAAGCGCCAACCATGTGGCAATGGCGCTGGCCAATGTACAACCGGTGCCATGGGTGTGACGGGTGTTGATGCGCGGGCCTTCAAACACCGCCTCGCCCTGTTCCCAAACCAACACATCATGGATGATCTCGCCCGGTAAATGTCCGCCTTTGAGCAATACGGCCTGTGGCCCCATGCCCAGCAAGGTTTCGGCAGCGCGTTTTTGATCTGATAGGTTTTGGATGGTCTGGCCGCTTAACACTTCGGCTTCGGGGACATTCGGGGTTAGCAAATGAGCCATCGGCAATAATTCACGGGCCAGCGCATCACTGGCAGCTTCATTCAGCAGAGCAGCGCCACCTTTGGCTATCATCACCGGGTCGAGCACAATCGGAATGTCATATGCGCTCAAGGTGTGGGTCACGGCCGCAACCATTTCGGCCGTTCCCAACATGCCGATCTTGATAATATCCGCTCCGATATCGTCCAATACCGCTTTGATCTGAGCCTGTACCAGCTCCGGTGGCAACATTTGTACTTGCAATACGCCTTGGGTGTTTTGTGCGGTAATGGCGGTGATCGCACTAACCGCATAGCCGCCCAAGGCGGTGATGGTTTTGATGTCGGCCTGTATTCCGGCCCCGCCACCGGAATCCGATCCGGCAATGCTGAGCACAATGGCAGCTTTACGCTTTGCCATGTTCAATCGCCTCCAGCACCCGCAACATCTGCACCGTTTCAGCCACATCATGCACCCGGACCATCGCCACCTTCTGAACGAAGGCCGTCGCAATACTGGCTAACGATCCACCCAGACGCTGATCGGCAGAAACTTCTGGATCGAGATCGGCAATAAAGCGTTTGCGCGATGCACCGAGCAGAACCGGACATCCGGTTTGTTGGCTTAGTTGATCCAAATTAGCCAGCAGCGCCAGATTATCGGACAGCTTTTTACCAAATCCGACCCCCGGATCGACCATGACATTATGCAATTGCACCCCGGCCTCCAAAGCCAGTTCGACGCGGGATTGCAAAAAGGCGGTCACTTCAGCCAGAACATCTTCATATGTTGGATCTTTCTGCATGGTTTTGGGCGCACCTTGCATGTGCATCAGGATCAGTGGGCAATCCAGCTCCGCCGCAACGGATGCAGATCGCGGATCAAACTGCAAGGCGCTGACATCATTCCATGCCTTACCTCCGGCAGCCAAAGCGGCACGGGCCACTTCTGGCTTCATGGTATCGATGGAAATGGGAATGGCAGATTGTTGGCTGATGCCCTCAATCACCGGCAATACTCGATCAAGCTCCTGCGCGATGGGTACGGGATCGGCTCCGGGCCGGGTCGACTCACCGCCAATATCCAGCAGGTCAGCACCTTGCGCCACCAATTGCAAACCGTGATCAATCGCATGAGCTGCGTCCAAAAATTGCCCGCCATCAGAAAAGCTATCCGGTGTGACATTAACGATGCCACAAACCAGCGGTCGGGTTTGCGTAGACCTTACGTTCTGCCAAAAGCCAGTTTCAATCACGCGCCCTGTGGCTCTGGATTTTCCGGCTCGCCTGATGGTGGTTTTTTAGGTTTTGGAGCTGATGTTACCGGCACCGCAGCGCCCGGACCTTTGGGTTTTGGCGTGTCTTCCGGATCAGGTCTGGATGGCCGTTTGCCCTTGATCAGATCTTTGATCTCATCACCGGTCAGGGTTTCAAACTCGATCAGCCCTTCGGCCACGGTTTTCCAACCCTTTTTATATTTGGTCAGAATGGCCCGCGCCTCGGCTTCGCCTTCATCGACGAAGCGTTTGGTTTCAGCTTCGATAATACGTGCTGTGTCTGGGGAAACCGAACTGCTGCGCATGATCTGTTGGCCCAAAAAGACTTCACCATTATCTTCACCATAAGAGATGCTCCCGAGTTTGTCGGAAAAGCCCCATTTGGTTACCATGGCTTCGGCTAGTTTCGTTGCCTGCGAAATATCAGATGCTGCCCCTGAGGTTACTTTTTCAGCACCAAAGGCCAGTTCCTCAGCAACCCGACCGCCCATCAAAATCGCCAGACGAGAAGTCATTTCCTCGAAATTTTGCGAGTATTTGTCATCTTCGGGCAATTGCATCACCATGCCCAACGCCCGACCGCGCGGAATGATGGTTGCTTTGTGTACCGGATCAGCCGCTTTGACATAAAGCGCGACCACGGCATGACCAGCTTCGTGATAAGCTGTATTGCGCTTTTCTTTTTCGCTCATCACCATAGAGCGGCGCTCAGCACCCATCATCACCTTGTCTTTGGCGTCTTCAAAGTCAGTCATGGTGACAATGCGCTTTGCCCGGCGTGCCGCCAGCAAAGCCGCTTCATTGCAAAGATTGGCTAGATCAGCCCCGGAAAAGCCGGGTGTTCCCCGGGCGATCACGCGCGGATCAACATCTGAGGCTGTCGGAATATCGCGCATATGGATTTTCAGAATTTTTTCACGACCCAGAATATCCGGGTTTGGCACTACGACCTGCCGGTCAAAACGACCGGGACGCAGCAACGCACTGTCCAGCACGTCCGGCCGGTTGGTTGCGGCGATCAGGATAACCCCTTCATTGGTTTCAAAGCCATCCATTTCAACCAGCAACTGGTTCAAGGTTTGCTCGCGCTCATCATTGCCACCACCAAGGCCCGCCCCACGGGAGCGACCAACCGCATCGATCTCGTCGATAAAGATAATGCAGGGTGCGTTCTTTTTGGCTTGTTCGAACATGTCCCGAACTCGGCTGGCACCAACGCCGACAAACATTTCCACAAAGTCAGAACCAGAGATCGAAAAGAACGGTACACCGGCCTCACCAGCAATCGCCCGGGCCAACAAGGTTTTACCAGTACCCGGAGGGCCAACCAGCAACGCCCCGCGCGGGATTTTGCCGCCCAGTCGTTGAAACTTGCTCGGGTCTTTCAAAAACTCGACAATTTCTTCTAGCTCTTCCTTGGCTTCATCGACCCCGGCCACATCTTCAAAGGTGACTTTGGACTGGTTTTCGGTCAAAAGCCGAGCCTTGGATTTACCAAATCCCATTGCGCCACCTTTGCCGCCGCCTTGCATTTGGCGCATGTAAAACAGCCAAAACCCGATCAACAACATGATCGGCAAGAAGTTCATCAAAATAGTGAACAACAAGCCACGACCTTCCGGCTTTACGGTCACATCAACGCCAGCTTCGCTTAGCTTGGAAACCAGAACCGTATCCGGATAGGTGGTGGTCGAAACAAATCGCTCGCCGGTACCATATGTTCCGGTCAATTTCATACCATTCAAACTGACCGAAGAAACCCGGCCAGCTTCGGCTTCGCGGATCAGGGTTGAGAAACTAATCTCGTTGGGCTGGGAGCTGGCCCCATTGCCTTGCACCATGGAAAATAGCGAAACCACCAATAAAATGATGATTGCCCACAAGAGAAGATTTCGCATTGCCATGGATCGTGTCCTCAAATTCGTTCGGATATTTCCGAAATGATGTTCTTTGCCTTAAATGGGAACGATTTGGCCCACGTACAATGGTGGTTTTGGGCTGAATCGTCTCGTTTTGGTCATTCTGGTGATAGTTTATGCGAAACAAGTGCCAGTTTCCAGACCCCGCGCCCCGCCAGCAAAGGAAATTGTCAGTGGCGCATCAATCGGCAGCAGGCATGGGTCTCGACCAGCGCTCAACAAAACTGGCAGGGTTTGGCGGACAAAGCCCGGAATTGTTTTGACTGCGGCCAGTTGGGCGGAGCTTAGCTGCTCCCGACAAATGCCCAAAGGCACAATGGTACCACTGCTTTGCGGATTGATCTGCCAACGGTCGTCAAACCAAACAGATTGATCTTGCGCTTTGACCGCCCCCCGAAGCCCCGGTTTGTTCCCGCGCCCACATACCGCCCCCGGTTCGCGCATCACCCAAACCTGCCCGGGTTTTGCTTGCAGCACACAGCCGTTTTTGGTTCGGGTTTGGCCGTTGATCGCTACTTGGCTCCACAATTGTTCCAAGGCTGGACCCCGGTGTTTGCAGCGCCCCGCGCCAGATACCGCGAGCAGCACTTTTTCCAACAGCAATTGCCGGGTTGAACTATCCAACCGAGCGACTGGCTCCAACGCGACTTTAGCAAACCCGAGTTGGTCAAACTGCACGTATCTTTGCAGGGCCGGAGCCAAAGCCGTCGCCTGATCGTGGGCCAGTCCCTGAAACCGGTAGATCGCCCGATCCAAGGTTTCGTTCTGAAACCCTCTAACTTGCAACCGGGCCAAATGCTCGCGCATCCGCACCCGAGCAAATCGATGATCCTGATTGGCCGGATCATCCAGCCAGCTTAAATTTTGTCCGATCAGAAACTGGCGCAACTCGGCGCGGGTCTGGTGCAAGAGCGGACGCAATACCCGTAAGCCTGCACCGTCCGGCCAAAGTGGATAGGGTGTATCCACCCCCATCGCCGCCAAGCCGATTGGGCCAGATTTGGCTAAAATTCGCAATAAAAACGTTTCGTGTTGATCATCGCGGGTATGGGCCAACAGCAGGTGTTGCGCGCCTAGTTCACGACAAGCGTCCGCCAATAAGGTATATCTGGCCGAGCGAGCTTGCGCGTGGCCGACCAAGGGCGCGCCGCTCCAAATCAAGTTTTGAACCTTAGCCCCTAATTTGCTTGCTTGGTTTACTGCTTTTTGAGTTTGTGCATCAGCCCCCGAACTAATTCGGTGGTTGACCACCAAGGCATGTACCTGTCGCTCCGTCTGCCGACCAAATTCCAGCAAGTGCACCAACAATGCCAGCGAATCGCTGCCCCCGGAAAACCCCAATACCAGAGGTTCCGACGGGCCGGTTCGGTCCAATACAGAACGGTAAATGTTTTGTGGGTTGGAACCCATAACCAGATTTACGGCGTACAGCCAGCGCGACGCCGTTCTATATCAGCTTTGGTTTTTACCGCAGCAGAAGCCTTTGGGTATTCTTTTGGAAATAGTTTCAAAGTCCGGCAGGCTTCACCGGTATCACCGATGGCCGCAAATGCTGCGGCCAGTTTTACCATGGCATCCGGTGCGCGCTCTCCGCCGCGAAAGGATTTTAGCGATTGTAAGTAACGTTCGGCCGCCTGTGAGGCATTGCCACGAACCATCTGAATCTCGCCCAGCCAGAACAGGGCATCACCTGACAAAGGATGTTCGTTATAGGTACTTACAAAACGCTCGAGTGACACGTGCGCCTGATCAAAGAAGCCGCTTTCCAGCATTTGCCGGGCCGCCGCGAAGTCTGCTTCGGCACTTCGTCCCGGATCAACTGTGGTAAGCTCACCAACATCATTGGCAATCGCCGGAGCCGTACCGGTAACCGCCCCAAACGGGTTTTGCCCGTCATCGACTAAATCAGCAGGCTGTCCGCCAGAAATATATCCGCCCAAGGCACGCCGGGCGGTCGCGGCATCATCACGAGCCGTCTGCACATCAGTGTTCAGCAAATCAAGCTCGCGGCGCAAATCGTCGATATCGGCGCGCTGGCGAGCATTTTCAAAGCGCATTCGCTCGTTCTCACCAACCTGATTACGTAATTGCCGCTCCAGATCATCGGTGCGTTCCTGTAACCGCACCGCTGCCGGATCGCCGGTCAGCATCCGATTTTCCAAAACCAAAATGCGTTGGGTCAGAGCATCAAGGCGTAAGCCCAACTCTTTGCGCGACTCCGCCGCAGAGGCTGGCGCCAAAGGCACCAACGCCAAACAAACAGCACCAATGAGCGGGGTCAGAATACGCATACCGACATCCTCTAGATCAAATATAGCCAAAAAAGGGCAGGAACCCGGCGCGAACCGGGCATTTTACCCCAGAAGCTCGTTAGCTGGAAGCGCCAGAGACGATCGCCGTATGGGTATTCCGGTTGATCGACCAAGCTTCGCCCATAGAGCGCGGATCAATTGGCCGTTCTTTGCCATAGGAAATCGTGGTCATCCGCGATGGATCAACACCTAGATTAACCAGGTAATCTTTGACTGAATTGGCCCGACGCGCCCCCAGCGCCAAATTGTATTCGCGGGTACCGCGTTCATCGCAATTACCAGCCAGCAAAACCCGCACGCGCGGATAGCTATTCATCCAAGCGGCTTGCTTGGACAAGGTGGCCCGTGCCTGTGCGCTTAAGGTATAGCTGTCATAGCCAAAATATACCCGGTCGCCAGCACTGGTCGAAAATTCTTCGATCGAGCCGGGGCGCGGTGCATAGGTTTGGGTGGTTTGCACCGGAGTTACCGGACGGCTCGACGGCTGTTGTGATGTGGAACTTGGCACAGTGGTTTGTGTGACCTGTGGGTCACTGGCGCAAGCAGACACCACAAACACAGCTGCAAATCCTAATGATTTTAGCAATTTGGTTTTCATTTTCAATTCCTTAAAACTACAAGGTGGGGTTGGAAACAGAGGCTATTACGTCCCAGCCATAACAATTTATGGCAACAAACTAGCCCCGCATGATTATTCAATCAAGGGCGACCAAGCGGGATCGGACGAATCACCCGGTGTGGTCACGCGGCGTAAATTTGCGCCGGTCAGGTCAATACTCCAAACATGGGGTCCGGCACCGGGGCGGGTTTCGCGGGTAAACATCAAAACCCGGCCATTGGGTGACCAAGTAGGACCTTCATCCAGATAGGCTGTGGTGAGGGTGCGTTCGCCCTCGCCATCGGGCCGCATCACCCCAATATGAAACTTGCCCTGAAAATGCTTGGTAAACGCGATCAAGTCACCGCGCGGCGACCAGACCGGGGCCGAATAGCGACCCTTACCAAAGGTGATCCGGCGCAACGCAGAACCATCCACATTCATGATGTATAATTGCGGAGAGCCACCACGATCTGAATTAAACACAATTTTCGAACCATCTGGCGAAAATGATGGCGAGGTATCAATCGCCGGTGAATTGGTCAGGCGGGTGCGCCGACGTGTCCGCAGGTCCATCATCCATATTTCGGAATTGCCGCGCTGGACCAGGCTCATGATCACTTTTTTGCCGTCCGGCGAAAAGCGTGGCGCAAAGGTCATGCCGGGAAAGTCCCCCAACACTTCTTGTCGGCCAGTTTCAATGTTGAACAAGAACACCGAAGGGACAATTGACGAATAGGACAAATAAGTAATTTGTTGGGCGGTTGGCGAAAAGCGTGGGGTCAGCACCGTATAGCTGCCGGGGGTCAAAAAGGTCGGGTTGGCTCCATCTTGATCCATAATCGCCAAGCGTTTGGTCCGATTTATTTTGGGACCAGATTCGGCAATAAATACCACGCGCGTATCAAAATATCCGGATTCGCCGGTTAGTTTCTGATAAATTGAATCAGCAATTTTATGCGCAATGCGCCGCCAGTTTTCTGGCGTGGTGCCCATTTGTTGCCCAAACAAATGGGTTTCGGCAAACACATCCCACAACCGCATGTCGACCCGCACCCGGTTTTCATTTTCGATCACCACGCGACCCGCCAACAGAGCATCAGCCCGAATCACCCGCCATTCGGCAAAGCGCGGTTGCAGGTCGATATTGGATTGGTGTTCAATGTAAGATGCCGGATCGAGCACCTTGAACAGCCCGGATCGTTCCAGGTCGGCCCGGATCACCCCGGCGATTTGCCGACCGATCTCACGTTCCGGTTCGGAACTGCCGGTAAAGGATGGGATTGCCAACGGAGTTGGCTCCAAATGCCCTCGGGTAATATCAATTTCAAGAGAGGCAAAAGCCGGTGCGGCGAAGCCAGTCGCAAGCACCATCATGGCTAAAAGCAAAGCACGTTTCAAATTCATTGGGTGGAGCTCCCCATCATTTCGGCAGCACTGAAACGCATAATGGTTTCCTGCCAGTTGGAATATTTTTCAGGTGGTAACACATAAGGTTGGCACTTGATCACGGCACGGCGTGCGGAATTGGCAGCAGCCCGCCAAAACGGATCGCCGGAGCGTTCGATCTGTCCTCGGTTCAACACTTCGGGCGCTCCTTGCAAACTGCCGTCTATATTCAAGCGCATTGCCACCCGCACCACCAGCTTTTCCGGATTAGGCGCATCAAGCGGCGCGCGCCAGCATCGATACATTTGTGACCTTAACAAATCTACCTCATCCACTGTCAAATTGATGGCGGCCCCGGAAGCCTCCCGTGGCAAAGCATCAGAGGAGATATCTTCATCTTCGATAGGAGCGGCGGGACGAGCCTTAGCCAGCTTGTTCTCGAGCCGGGCCAGATCAAACGATGGTGGCTTGGGTTTTGGCTTGGGTTTCGGTTTCGGCTTTGGTTTGAGCTTAGGCGCTTCCGCCACTTTTTCAGGCTCTGGCTCTGGTGGTTTTTCGACTTTGGGTTCCGGGATTTTGGAAACCGGTTCGGGCACCGGCTCTGTTTTGATCGGCTCAGGCTCTACAACCGGAGCAGCTTGGGCAATGATCGGTTCCGGCGCCAGTTCTTGCTCTAGTTCCGGCTCAGGTTCTGGTTTGGGCGGGGTCGCCTTGATGTCGGTTTCTTCAGCCAAGGTAACCAGTTCAATCGGGATGATCGGCGTGTCGTTCAGACGATCCTGCATCGTGCTGGGCAACACAAAAACGCCCAGCGCGATCACCCCGAAATGGGCCAGAACAGAAAGAGGAATACCCGCACGCACGTCTATGGTCTCATTTCACTTTAATTGGATCAATTTGGATCGGTCACTAGACCCAGATTGACAAATCCGGCCCGGTGGACCCGCGCCATCACATCCATGACCGAGCCATAATCCGTTGCCTTGTCGGCCCGCAAGAATATCCGTTCCTGCACTCCGTTTTCGGCAATCGCAGTTAATCTGTCTACCAGATCTTCGACCTCGATCTCGGTTTCCATCAGATACACCTTGCCATCAGCCAAAACGGTGATGGTCAGCGGTTCACTGTCAGCGTTTAAGGCTTTGGCATCGGCTTCGGGTAGATCAACCGGCACACCCGGGGTCATCAAAGGCGCGGTGATCATAAACACGATCAACAGCACCAGCATTACATCGACCATCGGGGTGACGTTGATCTCGGCCCGGGGCTTGTATTTTTGGCCGCGCCGTCGTCCGGAGCCACTCAATGATGTTGACATCACACCCATTATTTTCTCCCGGCAATGCGGCGCGAGAAGATCGCCGACAGTTCGTCAGCAAACCCCTCCAACCGGGTGGCATAGCGTTCAGTGTCGGATGCGAATTTATTATAGAAAATCACCGCTGGGATCGCTGCCAGCAAACCCAATGCTGTGGCAAACAGTGCTTCGGCAATACCGGGCGCAACCACGGCCAAATTGGTGTCATGGCTGGCTGCAATGGCTCGGAACGAATTCATGATGCCCCATACTGTGCCAAACAGGCCAATAAATGGCGAAGCTGATCCGATCGAGGCCAATATGCCCAGACCTCGTTCAGCTCGCGACAGCTCGCGCGAAACCCGCAAGGCCATTACTCGGTCCAGTCGTTCTTTTAAGGTTATGATCTGTAAATCAGAGCCGGTACCGCTGCGCCCTTCTTTCCACTCGCGCATGGCCGACATGAAAACCCGAGCCATCGGATCACCCGGTTTATCGCCGATCCGGTCGAACATTTCGTCCAAAGAGCGCCCCGACCAAAACGTGGTTTCAAATTTGTTGGCTTTGTTGCGTAAACTCATAAATGAGAACTGCCGATCAAAGATAATCGCCCATGACCAAATGGACGAAAAGACCAACAGGCCCATGATAATTTTGATCACGATATCGGCCCGCAAAAACAGAGCCAAAAATGAGAAATCGGTTTCGGTAAACGCGGGTTGGATCAGACTGACATCCATGTGAAATTCCTGTTCGATACGATTAAGATGAATGTTGACGATAGATTGTGACCATTTTCAGGTCATTTGTGTACAAAGGAAAGGCATCATTTTTGCCAATACTGCTTTTGGGATGCGCCGAGGCCGCCCGGCAAGGTCAATACAAGCCAGTTCAACCTTGGCCCGGGTTAGTTCCTGACCCTGACAAGAAACGGTTTGCTCGGCCTGTAATCTGGCCCCTTTGGCTACCAAAAACCGGGTGCGAACCATCAACGCATCATCAATTCGGGCCGGAGCCGTAAACACCAGATCCATCCGCCGAATGGCAAAGGCCAAAGCTTGATCTCCATCCAGCAAGTCTTGGTGTGTGGTGCCAGTGGCGCGCAGGCTTTCAGAACGACCCCGCTCCATGAATTTCAGATAGGACGCATGGTAAACCACACCCGTAAAGTCGGTGTCCTCATAATAGACCCGAACGGGCAGGAAGTGATCCGTTCCATCCACCCAGCCCGACTCTGGCGCATAATCTTTTTGCGCGTCACTCATTTAGCGCTCTCTTCAAACAAATCCGTCGCAGGACGGCCCTTGGTCGCCAAGCCCAAATGGGCAAAAGCCCGTTCCGTAGCCACCCGACCGCGCGGCGTGCGCTGCAAAAATCCTTGCTGGATCAGGAACGGTTCAATCACTTCTTCCAGTGAATCGCGGGCCTCTGACATCGCTGCGGCCAATGTTTCCAACCCAACCGGACCTCCGGCAAATTTTTCGGCTAAAGCCGACAAATACCGCCGGTCTTGTGCATCCAGTCCTAACTTGTCGACCTCGAGCCGGGTCAGGGCATTGTCGGCCATCGCCGCATCAATTTGGGCCACGCCGGAACTGTCGGCAAAATCGCGGACCCGGCGCAATAACCGTCCGGCCACGCGCGGCGTGCCGCGCGAACGACAGGCGATTTCAGCGGCTCCATCATCGCCGACCTGCACCCCCAGTTTATCAGCAGCCCGCAATACAATTTTGGTCAGCTCAGCCGTTTCATAGAAGCCCAACCGCAAGGGAATGCCAAATCGATCTCGTAATGGCGTAGCCAACAATCCGGCGCGCGTCGTAGCGCCAACCAAGGTAAACGGCGACAGATCAATCTTGATCGAGCGGGCCGATGGTCCCTCGCCGATCATCAGATCCAACTCAAAATCTTCCATAGCCGGATAGAGGATTTCTTCCACATGCGGGCTAAGCCGATGAATTTCGTCGATGAACAGCACATCATGCGGTTCCAAATTGGTCAGGATCGCCGCCAAATCACCGGCTTTGGCAATCACTGGCCCGGAAGTCGAGCGAAAGCCAACCCCCAGCTCACGAGACAGAATTTGCGCCAATGTGGTCTTGCCCAAACCCGGTGGGCCAGACAGCAACACATGGTCCAAGGCTTCATTCCGTCCGGAGGCCGCA
>JAJFFR010000107.1 GCA_021776555.1 Robiginitomaculum sp. | reverse complement strand
ATTTCCCCTGACGTCTGGCGTCCTCTTAAAATGAACGTGGATCCAAACCAAGTCGCCATCCGCACTGGCCCGTTTAATTTCTGCTTTCATTTCAGGGAATTTTTTGATGCGGCCTTCAAAATAGGTCAACAAACCGTCTTTGCCATCTGGCACATGTTGGGTGTGCTGCACGTAGTTTTCGCCAAAACACTCTCGCCCGGCTCGTTTGACATCCAATTCCACTTCGAGAATTTCCATGCAATAAATCGCTTTTTCCAGGTTCGCTTGCTCCAGCTTTTCTTGTGCGCTGAACCCCGGTTGACATGCGACAACCATAAACGCAGTGGCGAATATCGATCCTAGTTTTACCACGCTTTTGATACTGCTGTTCTTCATGTTGCGTTCCGGTTTAATTTGAAAAATTTGATTGCGAATGTGGGTGAAACGTAGGCCACCCAGCCGACCCACGCGTTTAACAATTACCATCACAACATTCTACTTAAATGACGGTAACAGTTAGAACCGACGATCAACATTTGTCGCCTATAGTGTCCAGTTGCAAGAGCTGGATACCAGTTCTCACCGGTATGACGGCGGATATGGCTGTATAAGGTTCAAGTAGAACTATGTGCAAAATTTGAAAATCAAAAAAGTTATTGAGTCTGGACCCTAAGCGGCTTTCGTTTTTGCTTTTTTTGTTTTCTTTGGTTTTGTCGCTGTGCTCATGACCCGCCCGATGGCCGCGTAAAGTGCGCGCACATCCATGGGCTTGGCTACATAATCATTCATACCGGCATCCAGATAGGACTGGCGATCCCCAGCCATTGCATTGGCTGTCATGGCAATCACTGGGATATTGGCATTCAGGCCCTTGCGGTTGGCCCGCAGGGCTTTTACTGCGCTCACCCCATCCATGACTGGCATTTGAATGTCCATCAGGACCAGATCAAACGGTTGTTCAGCCAGCTGGTCGAGCGCGTCCTGTCCATGATCGGCATAGGTCGCCTGCTGTCCGATACTGGCTAAAAAGGCGCTTAACACCCGGCGGTTCATCAGATTGTCTTCGGCGGCCAGAATTCGAAGTTTCTTACTTTTAGCAGAAAGGGCTGTGCTGGTTTTTGGCGTGGCGTTTGAAACTGGTTTTGCCGCCAAAGTTTCGGCTTCGAGGTTCAGAGTAAAAGTAGAGCCTTTACCGACTTCTGATTGCAGATTTAGGACACCGCCCATTAACTCAGCTAATTGCCGAGATATCGCCAAGCCCAGACCCGTACCGCCAAATCGGCGCGAGGTCGAAGTTTCAGCCTGTTCAAACCGATGGAACAGCCGCGCTCTGGCTTCTTCTGCAATGCCGATTCCGGTGTCGGTGACACTGATCTGAATTTGGTTGTTTTTGCCTACAAGCGGCGTTGAGCTGGCATGAATAATTACCTTGCCAGACGAGGTAAATTTGATTCCATTCGAGACTAGATTAAACACGATTTGGCGCAAGCGGGTCGGGTCGCTCTGAATGGTTTGTGGTACGCTGTCATCAATCTCCAACGACAAAGCTAGTCCCTTGTCGGTGGCTTGGGCGCGGTACAGCCGCTCGACACCGCCTAAGATATGGCGCAGGTCAACACTGGCTTGGTCGATTTCCAATTTACCGGCCTCAATCTTAGCCAGATCCAGAATATCATTCAGCAAAGTCATTAGAATTTGCCCGGCATCGCTCAAGGTATCGACCAGTTCGTGGGCCTTTTTGGACAGTCTTGTGCTTTTCAAGGATTGCGCCGATCCCAACACCGCATTCATCGGGGTGCGTAATTCGTGGCTCATCATCGACAGAAAATCAGTTTTGGCCTGATTGGCCGCTTCGGCTTCTTTGACTGAGGTCTGCAATTCGCTGGTTCTCTCCCGAACTTTTTCTTCCAGATCAGAATTAGCTATTTGTAGTTTTTCGCGCAGACGCTCCGATGTTTCGGTGGCTCTTGCCGCTTGACGACCGATGACGACGGCTTGGGTCAATACAAAGAAAGAGAGGGCAAAATAGATCACCATGGCCGGAGCATTACCGCCAGCATTGTGGCCGACAATACCCAAAATAACGCCGCCCGCTACGATGATCACGCCGAGTAATAAAACCCTAGCATCGGGCAATTTTTGTCGGATGGCGATGATCACGATAGCTAGATTAAGGATAACAGCCGATAATAAACCGAGATTAAAGACCGGCAACAGGCCGGTATAGGTGCGGGCAGATGTGAAGATAATCAAGCTGCCGGCTAATACTGCATACAGGCGAAATGCCTGATGTGCTTTGCGCCAATGCAATTGCGGATATACGCTCCAGACAAATTCTAGAACGGCCAGACCACCTAGAACGAGGCATACGTACTCTATTTTCAGCAAAACGGTGTTCGAGAAGAAAATACCGATGGTGTCAAACACACCATTGCTGACCATTACATAGGTCAGGACCACGGCCAGATAGAAGGCAAAATGCAACGGCGCCCGATCACTAGGTCGTGCGCCAAACAGGACCAGATGATACAGGGTCAGCATTAACAGGCAGCCGACCATCATGGTCATTGCAAGGTTTTTGCGAGATTGCGCCACGGCCATGGCGCCAAACTCACCCAAGGTAAGAGCTTCAATAATACCGCCATGGGTGTGAAAATGGTTGGACATATGAATGATAAGTTCCAGTTCGGCCCCAGCTTTGGGTAAGGCAGGCAAGACGGATTGTGTGTTGTAACTACGCGGAATTTCAGTAGCGGCGCTTGTACCGGGTTGACCCATGGTCCGGATCAGAACACCGTTCGCATAGACAGAAGAGGCATAGGCCAAGCCCCGAACTTGTAAGCTCAAAGACGGGGCATTATCGGGCAGTAAAATACGCAAGCGATAGGTGGCAAAGCCAGTGCCGTCATTCGGCACCCCATCAAAGTTCTGATCTCGCCAAATATGTGGCGTGGATACATCCGATGCGGATGAGATGGATTCTTGCCCCGGTTCAACAAATTCGCGCCAAAAAAATTGCCATTGACTATTCAGATCAATCTGGCTTTGCACGGAAAAATCATGGTCGGTCAGGTCCAAAACACTGGTCGATTGTGCGCCGCTTGGCGTACTATTTTGCGCCCATGCACCTGCGCTGAACGACAGCGCAAGGCCCATTAGAAACGCGCAAATAAGACGATAAAACGCCATTTGAAACTCCACCCACACCACCGGCCTTTTGATCAAGGCTCTTGGTTCATGTGGCAAAGACTATACGATCTTGCTTAAAGTTCCCTGAATCAAACCGGTTGTAATTTTGGGGCAAACTCGCGGACTGGCTGCGGCAGTGGGCGCTCTGGACGAGATGGAGTTAGCGGCGTACACCACCGGACAAAGCTGGACCAACCGGCGCCCGACCTCTCTCATCAAGGAAAACTCCCATGACTCATGAAATAAGGCACCTGATCAATGGCCAATTGCTGGCCGGAAAATCTGGCCGTAAAGCCGACGTGTTCGACCCAAATACCGGTGCTGTGCAGGCACTGGTTCCGTTGGCTGATGACAGCGAAGTGGACAAAGCTGTTGCGGCGGCCAAAGAGGCATTTCCGGCTTGGTCAGCCTTAAACCCACAACGGCGGGCGCGCGTGATGTTCCGGTTCAAGAACCTGTTAGAAGAGCATATGGACGAACTGGCCGAGCTGCTGTCCTCCGAACATGGTAAAGTGGTGGCGGACAGCCGAGGCGATGTGCAACGAGGTCTGGAAGTGATCGAGTTTGCCTGTGGTATTCCGCATTTGCAAAAGGGTGAATATACCGAATCTGCTGGTCCAGGCATTGATGTCTATTCCATGCGCCAGCCCTTGGGCGTCTGTGTCGGCATCACTCCGTTTAATTTTCCGGCGATGATCCCGATGTGGATGTTCGGCGTGGCGATTGCTTGCGGAAATACATTTGTGTTGAAGCCATCTGAAAAAGACCCATCGGTTCCGGTGCGGTTGGCTGAATTATTCGTTGAGGCCGGTGGTCCAGCCGGAGTGTTGAACGTAGTACACGGCGACAAGCAAGCGGTGGATGCCTTAATCGCTCACCCGGATGTAAAAGCAGTCAGCTTTGTTGGTTCGTCGGATATCGCCCAATATGTCTCGATTACTGCCGCGCAAAACGGCAAACGAGTACAGGCCATGGCTGGGGCCAAGAACCACGGGATTATCCTGCCCGATGCCGATATGGATCAAGTGGTTGCCGACTTTTTGGGCGCAGCATTTGGATCGGCTGGCGAACGCTGCATGGCTTTGCCGGTAGCGGTTCCGGTGGGTCAGAAAACTGCCGAGGAGTTTATCGCCCGTATTCAGCCACAGATCGAAAAACTACGCATCGGGGTTTCGACCGATCCGGACGTACATTACGGCCCGGTGGTTAGCGCCGCCCACAAAGCGCGGGTCGAGCACTATATTGATATGTGCGAAAAAGAGGGTGGTAAATTGCTGGTCGATGGGCGTGGGTTTTCCCTACCCGGTCACGAAGACGGTTTCTTTGTTGGCCCATCCTTGTTCGACCATGTCAAACCGGGCATGCAATCCTACGAGGAAGAAATTTTTGGGCCGGTCCTGCAAATCGTCCGGGCTGACACCTTGGCTGAAGCGGCGGCTTTGGCCTCGGATCACCAGTATGGCAACGGCGTGGTACTATTCACCCGATCCGGGCACGCGGCGCGCCAATTTGCGGCCTCCGTGCAGGTTGGCATGGTCGGGATCAATGTCCCGATTCCGGTGCCGGTGAGTTATCACACCTTTGGCGGTTGGAAGCGTTCAGCCTTTGCCGACACCAACCAGCACGGTCCCGAAGGTGTACGTTTCTGGACCAAAATCAAAACCGTCACCTCCCGCTGGCCCGAAGGCGCCGTCGAAGATCAAAGCTTCATTATTCCAACTATGGGGTGAGGTCGCCCGGAAAAGAGTCCGGTGGACGCTTTTCAGACCGAACGCACAATATCTATGATATTGGGCCGGGCAGGAGGCGGATGAGTCAAATGCCCAGTGGACATTTGTCCCGCCAAACGTCTTCTGAGCGGTTAACTGCTCAGGTGGAAACCATCTGGTGGACCAATACCGAAATGTCCTTTTTGAGTTGGCGCGGGCTGCTCGCAAAATTGGCGATGCCGTTTGCAGCGGCGAACAAAATTCGCGCGATTGTAGTTGGGCCGACAATATCATGCTGTTTTAGTGTCCGGGTCAGTTCTTTGATAATTTGATCATCAAGCATCTGAAATGTTGTAGATGCCAGTTGGGATTTAGCCAAAAATAATTCGCTGGAAAATGCCGAGCGCCGGACCAGTTCCCACACCATCATATGCTTGCTGATCAACGCGGCAGAGAGCCGATCCGCCAGATCGCCTGGATCGGCAAGCTCGGTTGTAACCGCCGCAAGCAATCGGTCGGAAACCCGCATTGCTACGGCTTCGAATATGGATTGTTTGTCTTTGAAATACCCATATACGGTAACCTTGGACATGCAAACCTGTGCGGCAATTTCTTCCATAGTCACCGCCCGAAACCCAAATTTGGAAAACAGGAGTTCTGCTGTTTCCAAGATTTTTTCGCGGCGAGCATGGCGAAGCGGACTAAGGGTAAGTGTTTTAACGGTCATAATCTAATACCTTGACTAAATGAACGATAATACTATATATCGTTCAAATATATAAATCAAGGTTCAGGTGAAACATGACTAAAATTCTGATTAGCGGCGCAACTGGATTCATTGCCGGACACGTGATCGAACGTCTGCTGGAAAAAGGCCATGAAGTAGTTGGCACCGTGCGCGATCCGTCTAATGCTGACAAAGTTGAACATTTGACCCGGATGAAGGGTGCAGACAAACGATTAGAGCTTGTCCAAGCCGATCTAACCGATGAACAGCCATTTTCAGATACCGTTGATGTGGATGTGGTTTTGCATATGGCCAGCCCCTATATCGTAAATGTCAAAGACCCGGCGCGAGATCTGGTTCGCCCGGCGGTCGAAGGAACGCTTTCCATGCTGCGTGCAGCCGCAACTTCTGACCGGGTAAAGCGGGTGATTTTAACCTCTTCCATGGCGTCCATTACTGATGAACCGGATGATCGCACCTTAACCGAAAAAGATTGGAATACCGAAAGTTCGCTTAACCGAAATCCGTATTACTACTCCAAGGCGCAAGCCGAGCGGGCCGCTTGGGAATTTATGAAATCTGAAAAACCGGGCTTTGATTTGGTGGTGATCAACCCATTTATGGTAATCGGTCCAGCCCAAACCGCTGCCGTAAATACCTCCAACCAGACTTTTGTCGATATGATGAGCGGCCAGTACCCGGCCATTATGGCATTGGATTGGGGCTTTGTTGATGTTCGCGATGTTGCTGATGCCCATATCGCTGCCATGGAGGCGTCCGAGGCTGAAGGCCGATATATTTGCGCCAGCGCAAACATGACTATGGCTGAGGCTACGGACCTGATGCGCCAAGAAGGCTATGGGCACACCAAATTACCATCATTGAACCTTACCGGCCCGATTGGCACGGCGCTCATGAAATTGATGAGTTATTCGCAACCCCAAGGCGTTGGTTCGTATTTGCGGACCCATTTGGGGCGCCATCCACGCTTTTCAAATGATAAAATCAAAAACCAGTTGGGAATCATCTTTAGAACGCCGCAAGATAGCTTGCGCGATACTTTGGCTGACCTTGAGAAATGGGGCCACACCCCAGCAGCAAAACCCAAAAAGAAGCCAAGTATTTTTTCAACGATCGGAAAATGGCTGCGGCGTCTTTTCGTGGCGATGATCGTACTTTTTGTGGCCCTCTTGTTGGGGTTGAAGCTAGGGTTTGGCGGTGGAAAGCCCTACCCGGATGTAAGTACCACTCCTGCCTTTTCGGCCGATCAGGTCAGCGCACCGATCCAGTTGCCGTTTCCACCTGGCATGGTGGCCAGTTCGCCGGATGGCCGGATTTTCTACACCTATCATATGTTGCATAAGCCCGAACGGTTTGCCGATGCCACCGTTTTCGAATGGGTGGATGGAAAAGGTGTCCCGTTTCCCAACGCCAAAATGCAAGAAGAATTTCACGGTGCCATGGGCATTACGGCGGATCATCAAGGGCGCTTATGGGTAATCAAACCCGGCGCGTTGGAGGGCAAACCAACCCAATTGCTGGCGCTTGATCTGGTAACAGGTGCCAAACTGATTGACCACGCTTTTGCAAAAACCGAGGCGGGCATGGCCCAAGACATGCGCGTATCCAAAGACGGGCGCACGGTGTTTCTGGCCGATACTGGCCTGTTCAAATTTACCAAAGCCAATCTGATTGTGTTTGATGTGGATACGCAAACCTCGCGGGTGGTTTTGAAGGGCCATTCCAGTGTCAGCCCGCAAAACTGGGCCATGCGCACGACAGACGGCAAACCCTACCGGTTGGCATTTGGTTTGTTGACCTTTGCGGTCGGTGTTGATGGCATTGCGTTATCTCATGATGGAAATTGGCTGTATTATGCCACCATGTCTCATGGCAGCGTGTATCGCATTCCAACCGACGCACTGACCGATGCGGGGCTTCCAAGCGCCGCGTTGGAAGCACAGATCGAGTTTGTCGGCAATAAGCCGCTAAGCGACGGAATTGAGCTATTGGCCGACAACACCATCATCCTGACCGACGTGGAAAACGGGGGTCTGGCTGAGCTTTCGCCGGACGGAACTTTGCGCACGTTGACCAAGGACAAAGCCGTGGATTGGGCCGATAGTGTGACCGTCGCACAAGACGGTGCGATCTGGTTCACCGATAGCCGTCTAACCGACCTGATCAACCAATTCGCAGTACCCGCCGGCAAGGAAAGAATGTTGCAAAACGGTCCCTACGCTATTTACCGCATTGCGCCAGAACACATCGAGCAATGGCATGGTGTGAAATAGGCCGGGCAGGAGATTGCACAGGAAAAAGAGCTATGCAGGCGAGCTATTCATCGCAAACCATTTGGCCAAATCATTTTCACTGACAGAACCATCCGCAGCCCCAAGCATGGTTGTGACGATATCTGCTTGCTTCGGCGCACAGATGACGCCGTTTTGCTCAAGGAAAATGATCGCCACGATGTAGGCCGTGCGTTTATTACCATCGTGAAAAGCATGCCCCTTTACGAGGGCAAAGCAATAAGCGGCAGCCAAGGTAAAAATATCTGGTTTGGGATGGTCATAATGCCATTTGTTCAGTGGACGTCCCACTGCTGCCTTTAGAAGGTTTTCGTCCCGAACATCACCGGACAGACCGCCAAACATCGCAACAGCTTGGGCGCTGATCGCGGTCACTTCATCATCGTTGATCCAATGAGGTTCACTTGAAACCGCCATACTTACTTAGCAAGTTCCTTTAAGGCATCCCGGTCTCGAGCCATCACCCGCTTGGCAATGCCCATTGTTTTCTCAAACTTTGGGTCATAAGGCGTGATCAACACACCATGCCGCGTTTCAACGGTATAGAGCTTATCACCCTCTTTGACATTGAGACGGTTCAGAATTTCTTTTGGCCATGTCGTGCCCAGAGAATTTCCAATTTTGCGCAATTTGAGTTCCATACCGCTCTTCCTTGATAAATAGATACATATGTTATTACATTGGTATTATTTTGCAAGTCTTAATCTGGTGGTGGCAGAAGGCAGAATAGACAAATACCCGTCACTCCGGGCCTGACCCGGAGTCTATCCACGTTCTAGGCCAACTGTAAAATTCGGGGATGGATGCCGGGTCAAGCCCGGTATGACGATTGAGTTATGACAGTTTTGATTTGGCTTCTTTGCGAAATTTTTGTGTCCATTTCTCGACGATTTCAATAAACACATCCAAATCGTAAAATTCTAACCGCTAGTCTTTGGCCCGCTACCCCCGCGCCCATTTCAACGCATCAACAAATTCATCGGCTTCAAATGTTTTGACTTTGCCTTTGGAGACTAGGTCGAACAGTTTGGCAAAGCCGTCGAACCAGTGGGGCGCACCGACCAAGGCCAGCCGGTGAAAATGGTTCCAATGGGCGAAGCCCAGTTTGGCATCATCGAACATGGCTTTGGCTTCCATCCCGGAAAAACTGTCGTCCCACTCGACCAGCACGTTGACCGTGCCGTCGCGTTTTACTCGTTGATCAATGGCTGGCATCAGGACCGTTTCATAGTCCTGCGCGGTTAGTTTGCCGCTGATCTTGAAACCCAAAACCTTATCCGGCCCGGCGGTGGTGTGGATGATCATCATCTTCTCCAGTTCTGTTAGCGCTCCTATTAGGTGGGGAGTGCGAGGATTAAAGAAAACCGGCTGCGGCAATCAGGCGCGGTGGGGCGCGGTCACCATTGTCATTTTTGATTGTCAGGGCGCACGGGACACGCACAGTTAAACCACAATGGTTTTTGGCTGTTGGCACACACATTCACAGATAAATGATAGATAAATCACACTTGTTGATACTGTTTGACGCTTACTCGAAAAGGACAAAGCTGAGCAATTCCCGACCGATGATCAGCCCGTACAATGGAGCATGGATCAGGCGCAATTTTGCCTGACCGCAGCTCTTTGACAGCGTGAATAGGTTCCAAACCCTTTATAGATATGGGTTTATCGGGCGATCTATCTCGGGGCATTGATCCTCGATATTGCGGTGCAATCGACCAAAGTATGCCGCATGGCCCAACTTATCCTAGGGGGAAAAGTCTGAGCCAGCGCCAAAATTGTTTGTTTTGCTGTTAGTACGGCCCCATCGAGCGGCGTTTATAGCCGGACGGGGGTTCAAAATCTGCCGGATCGAGCGTTCTGCGTTTGGCGCTTTTTAAGGTCCACTCTTCGTCAAGTTCACCGTCTTCATAGCTGTGACCCACCACCGGAAAGCGGCCATCCAATTCGGTGATGGAGGCCATCCATGAAGATCGTTCCGCACCAAATTCTTCGCCAAGTTCTTCTTGGAACGCAGCCATCTTGGTAAAGACGGACAGCATTTCCTTGCCGCCGACTAGGTTCGCAGCTTGGGTGGCCCAAACGTCCTCAACCAATACCTGTCCTTCAAATATCTGATATTGAATGGTTGGGTATCCAGCCTTGTTGGCTTTATTGCTCGTTTTGACCACGCGCACCTTTTTGGGCTTCATCTGGTTTCGCAGTTGTTCAACCATTGGATTGATCCCTGCATTGCCGCGTGCATTGCCCATTTGGCCCATGGCGGCTTGTATTTTCTGGCGTTGTTCCGGGGTCATATTTCCCATGGCTTGGGCCAGAATGCCAGCGCTTTGGTTGCGACTTTGCTCCAGATCATCCTTCAAGTCTTTTGAAAAATTCTCGCCCATGACCATGTAGGTTTTGTCTTGATGGTCGACGAAGATCATCTCTTTTCGGTGATCACCATGAAAAATCATGTCCTCATGGTCTTGGTCAATGGTCGGCGCATGCGTGGGTCCAGCCCGGTCTTGCCCGGGGGCAATCTCCATTTTTAGGTTCCGGCCTTCGGCATAAGCGTGCATCGTTTCAGTACGTGCCGTTTCATGATCCTTGGTCTCGATTTCAAAGACCACGCCAGCAGATGCGGCGATCGGGGCAAAAAAAAGGGCGCTGGCCAGTAGGATAGAACGCATGGAAATCTCCTGATCAAATGTTTGTGCGCTGGAGTATGATCCTTTGACCTGTGACCGTAAACCGGTACAGATATATCCGTCCGCCGCCTCTTTGGGCGTTGCCATTTTAGGAATATACTATGCGTATCGCGATCCTTGCTCCGGTTTTGGTTTTTTTGATCATTTTGTCCGGGTTTTTCTATGTGGCGGTGTTTGAAAAACCACCGGTTCCGGGAAAGCTATTACCCAAAACCCCGCAAACAGTTCGGGTTGGCACCAAGGAACTGACCGAAGCCTTGAGCAACGGTCCGTGGGTGTCGCCCGGCTTGCCCGGCAAGGCCTTATACAAGATCGGGTTTCGCTCTTGCGGTGATTGCATCAATTACGAGCTGACCGAGTTTGAAGATCTGCATGAAAGCAATATCGATACCCGGGTGATGCTTTATGCCCGCCGCGAAAACTCCGGTGCGGCCGAGCGGGCCATTGTGGCCGATTTGGCCTGTACCCGCGAATGGAGCATCTATCATCGTTGGATGGAAGATGTGCCGGACGCGTATCCGGAAATATACGGGATGCCTCCGGCTGCGGAGTCGAGCACACAGCGCAATGCCTGTCTGGAATGGGGCCGGGTGGTGCGCGACCGTGTGGCCAATGTCATGCAACAAAATGGCTGGTCGATGGAAGTGCCGGCCTTATTCTGGCGGGCCAAGAATGGCGACTGGCGGGTGTTTTTGGGCGATGATGAGCGCGGCAAAAGAATAATCCGCCGCGAGCTTGGTGTGCCGCAGGCCAGTTGATCTGGATCGGAACCGCTTGATGAGCACACCGATAGAAACTTGGCGCAAACTGGTGGCAGATGGTCAATTGCACCATGACCCGGCCCAAGAGCGCGCCGCGCAAATGCTGACCCTGCTCACCGGCCGTTTGATAGGTTGGAAACCGGGCAAGAAAACCTTGTTGTTCGGGCGGCCAGAACCGCAACCGATTGGGCTATATCTGTATGCTGATGTCGGGCGCGGTAAGTCGATGCTGATGGATATGTTCTTTCAAAGTGCGCCAGTGGAAAAGAAAATTCGCGTGCATTTTCATGATTTTATGCAAAACTGCCACCGAGAAATTGCTGTCTGGCGCGGATTGTCGGAACGAGAGCGCCAACAACATGCCAATTTTGTACGTGGTGCTGGAGATGACCCCATTGCGCCCTTGGCGAAGGGCATTTCTGCCAAGGCGCATTTGATCTGTTTTGATGAATTTCAAGTATCTGACATTGCTGATGCCATGTTGTTGGGACGCTTATTTGAGCAGCTTTTCGAGCGTGGCATTGTGATGGTCGCCACCTCAAACCGCCCACCGGAAGACCTGTACAAAGATGGGTTGAACCGGCATCGCTTCCTGCCATTTATCGAGTTACTGGGGCAAAAACTAGATGCACTGGAACTCCCGGCCGCCCGGGATTACCGGCGCGCGCAATTAGCTACCAGCCAGCTCTACTTCGCACCCTTGGGCGCTGTGGGGGATACCGGTTTGGATGGCTTGTGGGATCAGTTACTGGCGGGAGCGCAGGAGATGCCCCGCAGTCTGCACGTGCTGGGCCGGGAGCTAGTGATTGCTCGAACGTTTGGCGGTTCGGCCCGGGTTAATTTTGCTGACCTTTGCGCCCAGCCATTGGCCGCTGCGGATTATCTGGAGCTAGCCAACCAGTTCCACACGCTCTTTCTGGAGCAGGTGCCCAAAATGGGACCGGAACAACGTAATGAGGCCAAACGGTTTGTGATGCTGATCGACACCTTGTACGAGGCCGGGGTCAAGCTGGTGATCAGCGCCGATGCCGAGCCGGATCAGCTCTATGATCAAGGCGATGGCGCGTTCGAGTTCTCGCGCTGCGCCTCGCGCCTGATGGAAATGCGTTCCGATGGCTGGGCCGACATGGTCCACGATGGCCGAGGCTTGGCAGTGTAGGCGCTGTCGAACAGGTTTGCTTACTCAGGATCAACCAATGTGACATCCGTCTCTATGAGCAGTACATGACTGCCAATAGAGGCATCTATTTGAGATGGCATCCCTTCTGGTGTGATTGGCAGGGAAATTGAACGCGGCGTACTACCCGGGCGATTCCTAGCGATTTGACCAATGGCAATCGCGAACAAGTTGGAAAAGGGCTGCTCCACCGATTTACCTTGCAGGGTAAAGTTCATCATGAAATTTGGAAACGGTCCCGCTGTCGGGGAAAAATCAACGATCAGATTATCACCTTGTCGACTAAAATTGGCAGCCAATGGCGGTACATGGGTCACAACATTATCCAGTTCACCGTGCGCGTTGGAGGTAATTTCACTGGCGTGAATTTGGCCGCTAAGGGTGCCATTATCTCCCTCAACGGCTAACCAGTTTATGCTTCCGCTATAATCCCATCCTGTTTCGGAGTTATAGACCGAGGCCGGTTTGAACTGAAACGAGAAACTGATATTGCCCTTTAGGTTTTGCGGCAATTTGCAAATGTTAAGAGCGATGGTGTTAAATGAGCTAACCGGAATGGACTTTATTTCTGTGGTTTCATAAGCCACATCAAATCCGATACCGGCTGGCAATTCCAGATCAGACATAACCGGCATGGTCATAATGGTTTGGGCGGGTACTTCAACATTGGTTTCAACCTCGGCTATGGTGCCGTTGATAACCCGACATTCATGAGGTAATTCCGGCAGCGCACTGGCAAGTTCCACCATCAATGATGGCACTTCGGCATATCGGTATTCGACTGAATTGGAAACCAATTCAGCATGGTTGTTATGGGTGTTGACCCAAGTCATAGGAAAACGCAATTGGTGAGCTGGCAAGGGTACCACATTTCCAGAAATTGGCGTGAGCAATGTTGGAATTTCGTGGGTTCCATTATAGTTGGCAAACGCTTCAGCGGTTAATGGGCCAAAGACCAGTCCACCCGGGAATGTGGTTTGGGTAAAGGAAAATGTATGTCCTTCCTCAACTTCTCCATTATGAGACATCACGGAAATGCTATAAAGCAACTCTGCGTTTGCACTGGTCGCGACCAGCAGCAAAAACAAAAAGGATGGAAGGAATTTGAATTTCATCACCTGCTCCTCAAGCTATGGAAAGCCAAGCATATAACATATTTTAGAGGTTTCGCTGGTGATATTGACGCAGGTGCCAAGTTGGCTGCGCTTGCCCAACAAAGTGTGGTTTGAGCCAAAAAACGCCAGTTCGTCGCATTGCGAAGCTAATCGGGCAAGGTTAGTTTGAGTTGAACAATTTGATTCTGTGCGGGCACCTGCTTGCGCTTGCAACTGGAGAAATAACATGGCTCGCAAAAAAATTGCCCTTATCGGCGCCGGTATGATCGGCGGCACACTGGCTCACATCGCAGCGCGCGAGGAATTGGGCGATGTGGTAATGTTCGATATTTTTGCCGGCCCAGCTCAAGGTAAAGCCTTGGATTTGTGCGAAGCCAGTCCAGTTTTTGGCAAGGATAGCCACCTCAAGGGCACCGACGATTATGCTGGAATTGCCGGGGCTGATGTCTGCATCATTACGGCGGGTTTTCCGCGCAAGCCGGGCATGAGCCGCGACGATCTGGTCGCTAAAAATCTGGGCGTGGTCAAGCAAGTAGCCGCCGGGATCAAACAATATGCGCCAAAAGCCTTTGTGATCTGTATCACCAACCCGCTGGACGCCATGGTTTGGGCCTTTCAGAAGTTTTCTGGCTTGCCGCCGCGCAAAGTGGTTGGCATGGCAGGCGTGCTCGATAGCGCCCGGTTCCGTTGGTTTTTGGCCGAAGAATTTGGCGTGTCGGTCGAAGATGTAACCGCCTTTGTGCTGGGCGGCCACGGCGACACCATGGTGCCGCTGATCCGCTATTCATCGGTGGCC
>JAJFFR010000106.1 GCA_021776555.1 Robiginitomaculum sp. | reverse complement strand
GAAGCCGTATTGGAAGCGGCTCGGGAACTATCAGCCTAGCATGGAACCGCTGGCGCAACTTTGTTGTTCGATCTTGCAGGAGCCAAACCCGCAAACCAAAGCCCGATTGGCACTGGCATTTTCGAACCAACCAATACTGGTTGATCATCAGTCGGCGTCTCGCACTGCCCAAGCCATTCCTGCAACCCCAGCCCGCCCCGCTTCCATGCAAATGGTTGCGCCCGGCAATGCACCCAAACGAAAATGGGGATCAGAAACCGGCCGGCTGGCTTTGTTGCATGCCATTGCTCACATCGAGGTCAACGCCATGGATCTGGCTTTTGACATGCTGGCCCGGTTTGCCTTTTGTGCGCCCATATCGCCGGACTGGAGCACGGAGTTTTGTCAGGACTGGTTACGGGTTGGACAGGAAGAAGCAAAGCATTTCTTGCTGTTATCCGACCTCATGCAAGAACGCGGCATGGATTACGGCGATCTGGCGGTGCATGGCGGCATGTGGGACGCAGCCACCGCCACCAGTGACCGGGTTGATGCGCGTTTGGCGATCGCACCCATGGTTCTGGAAGCCAGAGGCCTTGATGTTACACCACCCATGATCGCCCGATTAAAAACAGCCAAAGATCAAGAAGCAGCCAAGGTGCTGCAAATTATCTATGACGAAGAAATCGGACACGTGGCGATTGGTGTAAAATGGTTCGAACGAGTTTGCGCTTCTTTTGGCCTTGAACCCGAAATCCATTTTCGCCAATTGGTTGCAGAACGATTTACCAGCACGTTACGACCGCCCTTTAATACCAAAGCCCGAGATCAGGCAGGCCTGGTAAAATCCTACTACGCCAAAAGCTGAATCCGTCTGACTGGTTGAAATGAAGCTGTATTTTCGGCGGCTTGCGCAGGCTATTTTTATATAAAAAGAAGAGCGACAATTCGGCGATAACTTGTTGTGATCTCAAAATATTCCCCTTATGGGCATAAATTTGATCAAAAACGAACGAAAATGGCACGGATATAGATTAACTTTTGATTCAGCTATTGCGTTCAATTGCTCGATCCGGTTTTATGCCGCCTCCTTAGGGGAAAACCATTCGGGGTGAGAATGAGCAATCGGGTCCTTTCCGGGTTCCGCAGATGGATTCAGCGCGCTTTTCCAGAGCGTCAGATCTATCATCGAAGCGAAGGAAAAGTGAATTATATTTCACTAACGCCACGCACACAGATGGCGGCGGTAAGTATTGTTTCAATGCTTGTGGTATGGGTGGTTTATTCCTCAATCAGTTTTTTCGTTAGCGGGCAATTCCTGACCAGCCAGAGCCAGCGCGCCCAAGAGAGCCGTGCCAAAGTTCAGAGGCTGTTATCCGAAGCCCGCGCTAGAGAGGCTTCCACCCGCTCTTTGCTCGAAAACCGTACAGCAGACTTTTCATCAGCTGCTGATGAATTCGAACAACGCTTGAATACATTGAAATTACTGCTCAATCATGTGAGCGAGCCGACCTTGGTTACGGACTTCCGTCAACCAGTAAAATCCGGCACCGTGGTTATGGCAGCATCTGCTCAAGACCCAGAACCCAGACAATCCAGACCTCTGGATGTGTCAACAGTTGATAACAGCAATCCGCCATTGGCTCGATTGGCCATGTTGGAAAACGAACAAAGCCTGATCTTACGCCAAGCCGAAGAAACCACGGGCCAACGAGTTGAGAATTTGCGCGCGGTTTTGCAACTCACTGGCTTGAACGCGAATACATTTCTTGCAACCAATAACAAGAATGTCGGCGGTCCGTTTGTTGCCATGAGCGAGGCGGAAGTTTTTGGTGAGGTCCTGCACCTCGACAATGCGTTTTCCAAGCGGATATTGCGGGTTTCTGTGCGTTTGTCCGAAGCTGAGCAGTTGGAGCGGATACTTGAAGCTGCACCATTGGGCACACCGGTTTTGGCTGAACATCGCCGTACCAGCAAATTCGGCGGCCGGATTGATCCGATCACCGGCAAACCGGCCCGCCATTCCGGGCAGGATTTTGGTGCGTTTCGTCTGGCTCCCATCGGCGCATCTGCCGCTGGAAAGGTGACGTATGCCGGATGGAAAGCCGGTTATGGACGGTTTGTTGAGATCAATCACGGACAAGGTTTTCGCACCCGTTACGGACATATGGCCAAGGTAACCGTTAAGCGTGGGCAAATGGTGCAAGAAGGTGACAAATTGGGCTTGATGGGTTCAAGTGGACGCTCTACAGGTGTGCACTTACATTATGAAGTATGGCATAATGGAAAAGTTTATGACCCTGAAAAATTCTTGAAAGCAGGCCTTTATGTTCAACAAAAGGGATAAAAGCACCAGCTCAGCTGCCCCCCTCGCTGTCAAACCGGCCAAACCGATTGGAAAGAACATGTCACAACATTCTGCACCCTCTATCCTAAGTGGCGACTTGGCCGTTAATGGGTCCATCACTTCCGAAGGTGAAATTCAACTCGACGGCTCTGTCGAAGGCGATATCCGGGCCGGGTCGATTACCATCGGCGAAAAATCAGTGATCAAAGGCGAAGTGGTGGCCGATACCATCATCGTTCGCGGTAAAGTATTGGGTAAATTGCGCGGCCGCCAAATTCAACTGGCAGCAACTGCGCGGGTCGAAGGCGACATTACGCACTCTACTTTGTCCATGGAAAATGGTGCCTTTTTTGAAGGCCAATGCCGCCATGCGAGCGACCCAACTGGTGCTGCCAAAAAAGCCGCGCCTAAAGCAGCGACTGCACCGGCCGCCCCGCCCGTAACCAATGTTGGTACGGTTGCCCCACCAGTTATGGGCACCAAGAAATAACCCTTTAAGGCTGACTGCCTGAATTGACTCACAACATCAGCAATGTCCATGGGTGGGCGGTGTCGACGTTGTGAGCACTTATCCGATTATTGACTCCATACTTTTTCGCGCCCTCTAGAACGCCACGTCTAGGGACAGGCGCACATTGCGACCGGGCAACGGGACGACATCTTTCAAAAAAGACGTGTGTTGACGCGCTTCCGAATCGAGCAGATTATTGCCGGCAATTCTGATGGTCACCCCGTCAGTTCCCACCAAAGGCCGCCACGCAATCCCTACATTTAGAAGGGCATAGCCATCTGTATCTAGCTCATGTTCCGTCGCTGAATCTACTTTTGCTGCAACGAAAACTTCCCCATATACTGAAAAAGCGTCTTGGTCGGCTTCCAGCCTGAACAGACCGCTAGCCGGTGGAATGCGTGGCAGTCCCCTTTCAGCGCCTTCCGTCAAATACGCGTCGACCAGATCAAGCTGAACCAGACCTTGCCAGTCCCACCCAGCCCATTGGCCAAGGTTTTGCTCAAGTTGGAATTCAAACCCTTGAAATACCGCATCGGAAGCCGTAAAGGCGAAGACCTCCAGCCCATCTTCCACGGCACCAGTTTCCTCGCCAAAAATATATCCTGCATACCATGTACGGTAGAGATTAAGCGTAATGGCGGTGTTGCCTTGGTCGTATCTGGCCACCATTTCTCCGCCGGTTGCAACTTCCTTACCTAAGGATATGTTGCCGATTTCAAACTGTGCCGTCGCCAAGTGAGGCCCATTCGCAAAAAGCTCATCAGAGGTAGGCGCACGCTCAGTTCGAAAAAGTGTACCCCCAATTTTCAAAGAACTAGAAACATGGCGATCAAGCCCGAAAGAGACGCTGATGCCATCAAATTGCTGATCAACACCATCACTGATCCGAGTGTGGGTGGTCCGTTCCAACCTGCCCGCTGTTTCAAAATGCCAGTCCCCCATACTGGTTTCCTGAAAGGTATACAGACCCACTTGTTCGGTATCTGTCGGTGGAACAAATGCTTCTTCCCCAATTGCAGAAAATTCCCGGTTTCTGAAGTGCAGTCCATAGGCTGCGCGATATTGCCCACGTTGGCGCTGAATGAACTCGGCACGGCCTTCCCAACCTTGGTTGCGAAACACGGTGCCAATCGCACCATCGCCTTCGATTTCACTATGTTTATAATCGGCAATTCCAGCGAACAAATCCACCCGCTCAATCCATCCACCATGCAAGGTAAGTGACCCATTGGCATCATAGCGAAACTGTTTCAACTGCACATGAACGCCACCTTCTTCTTCATGCCCGGCTTCCTCTTCCTCACCTTCTTCATGTCCATGGCCGCCCGGAATGCCGTATTCGCTGTCAAGAGATTTGACTGCCAGTCCAAAATACCCGTTTTCTCCGATCAGACTTGCACCCAATGCAACAGAGAAACTGTCTGACGCTGCGTTTTCCACGGTGCCGAATGGATGCTCTTCGCCTTCATGGGCCTCCACCTCTTCTTCCTCTAGCGCCCTAAACCGTTCGGATTCGGTAAATCCGGGAATGCCATAATCATCCGTCTTGCGCCACGCAGCTTCAGCATGGAACACTGGCACCAATGCACCACCGTATGTGGGCTTGAAATTTGCGCCAAAGGATAGCTCCCGTCCCTCATCCACTGTCGAGTAACCAGCCCTTGCCGCACCTTCAATCGGGTTATCAGGCACCTTATTTGGGATACGACCGTCGATCACATTGATGACACCGCCCGAACCTGAGCTACCATACCGTAACAAGCCAGACCCACGGATAATCTCAACCCGTTCCGCCAAAGCCGGTTCTGCCGCTACGGCGTGGTCAGGGCTACTGGATGAGGCATCAATTGACCCTATGCCGTTATCCAACATCCGAATACGGTCGCCACCCTGCCCCCGGATCACCGGGCGGCTGGCACCGGGGCCGAAAAAGGTCGAAGACACTCCGGGTTCATATTTTAACAATTCACCGACAGACCCAGCCATTCGTTGAGATAGCTCTTCTTTGCCTACTACCGAAACACCGACCAATGACTCGCTAGTTAAGCCGCCCAAGGGGCTGGCGGTTACAATAATTTCGTCATCGGGTTCTGCACTCGGTTGTGAGCCGGATTGCGATAAAGCCGCGGTAGGTGGAAGCAATGCCAATACTGCGCCAGCCACTGGTAAACAGATCAATTTTGTCATGATAATTCTCATACAACTGCGCATTTCCAACCAGGAAACGCAGATCAAAAAAAAGGATTTATGATTGTTGTATAAAAACAGGTGGTCCGCGGATCAGCTTCGTGCCGATAAAAACAAAAGAAATTCCATCTTGAACTAAGGATGGTTCAACTTGGTGGGCAAGGATCAGCTCCGAGCCAGAAAGTGCAGGTGCCGCCAGAATTTTTTGGGCATCTGATCCTTGAATACAAATCGAACATTCAACGCCTTTGTGCTGATGTTCGCTTGCATCATTGGTCGCAGCGTGCGCTACTGCAAAGGCTTGCACTGACAAAAACAAGCCAGCAAGCAAGATATTTTGGAAAAACTTCATGCGACCCGTGCGGCAATTACTTCAAGATAATAATGCTAATCACAATTCCGCCTGCTGGCAAATGATCTTTGGGTAACAATCAAACTACGCAAAAGCAGTTTACTCTGAACCGACTTGCGCGGCCAATGATGCTGCCATAAACGTGTCCAGATCGCCATCAAGCACGGCCTGAGTGTTGGAGGTCTCCACATTCGTCCGCAAGTCTTTGACCATCTGGTAGGGCTGCAAGACGTATGACCTGATCTGGTGACCCCACCCGATATCAGATTTAGCATCTTCGGTTTGCTGGGCTTCTGCCTCTCTTTCTTGCATGGCCTTTTCATACAATCTGGCCCGCAGCATATCCCACGCCGTTGCCCGGTTTTTATGTTGCGAGCGATCATTTTGACATTGCACCACGATGCCAGTCGGCGCGTGAGTCAGGCGCACGGCCGAATCCGTTTTATTGATGTGCTGCCCACCCGCGCCACTGGCCCGATAGGTGTCCGTACGCACGTCTTTTTCTTCAATTTCCACTTCTATATTGTCATCCAGAACCGGATACACCCACACAGAGGAAAAACTGGTATGGCGGCGAGCCGACGAGTCAAATGGTGAAATACGCACCAAACGATGCACCCCGGATTCGGTTTTCGCCCAGCCAAAGGCATTGTCACCTTTGATCTGAATAGTGGCGCTTTTGATCCCGGCTTCTTCGCCGTTTTGTTGCTCGATCAACTCGACCTTAAACCCGCGGGAATTGGCCCAACGCGTATACATCCGCAACAACATAGAGGCCCAGTCTTGGCTCTCGGTGCCACCAGCCCCGGCGTGAATTTCGATAAACGTATCATTACCATCTGCCTCACCTGAAAGCAGAGCTTCCAGTTCGGCGGCTCTGGCGCGCTTGGCCATCTCGTTAAAATTGGTCTCAACTTCGACCGCCAATTCCGCATCGTCGTCCATTTCGGCCATCTCGGCTAATTCAACGGCATCGGCAAGATCATCAGACAGGCCGCTTACGTCCTGCATCGCCTTATCCAACCGGTTGCGCTCACGCATCAACCGGCGGGCCGAAGTGGAATCGTTCCAAAAACCTGGCGCTTCGGCTAATGTGTCCAGTTCATCCAGTCTTTTTTCCGCTGTATCCCAGTCAAAGACGCCTCCTCAGCAGCTCAATAGACTGCTTGATTTCAGTAGCTTTGGTTTCAAGTTCTGCGCGCATGGAACGTCCCTTTGGAATTGCAGTTTGCGTATGGCACAGGCGTCAAAACCCTGCAATCAATAAACACCATCCAGCAGTTCTTCATCTTCCACAGGTTCATCTTCCGGCTCGTCAGGTGATGGCACATCCCCCGGCTCTACGGGTTGGCCATCAACCGTTAGATCACCTTCTACACCGACGATTATTGCATCACCCTCAATTCCAGTATCAGGAATTTGGGCGGGCAAACCACCGCCAAAACTGATACCCGATCCGGCAATACTTAGGCGCACTCCTTGGTTGGACGTAGACGGTTCAGTCCCGGGACGAAAGGCTTCCATAATCGCACCGCGCTCATCTGGTCGGGCAATTTCACCAGTTTTGGCATCAACCCATACCAGACTAACACCGTCTGGAATTCGAAACGGAGCATTGTTGACGTTTTCCAGCGCTTTTTCCATAAACCGCTTGAAAACCGGCAAAGCTACGCGGCTACCCGCCTCGCCCTTACCCATGGTCGAGGGCGTATCAAACCCCACATAAACACCGACCACCAAATCGGGCGAGAACCCCAGAAACCAACCGTCTTTCATGTCATTGGTTGTGCCGGTTTTACCACCCAACGTCTTGCCCAGTGAGCGCAAGCGCACGCCGGTGCCCCGTTGAACTGCGCCCTCCAGAATGGAGACCATCTGATAGGCGGTGGTCGGGTCCATCACTTGTGGCCGGGCATCAGGCAAGTTCGGTTCGACCAACCGGCCAGAGCTTGAAGCCTCGTCCATTTCAACCCGGCACCCCGGACAATCGCGCGTATCGTGTTTTAGTATGGTTTTGCCGTCCCGGTCCTGTACCCGGTCCAAAATTGTTGGGGTTACCAAATGACCGCCATTGACCAGCGCTGCATAGGCTCCCATCAACCGCCACAAAGTGGTTTCGCCAGCGCCCAATGACATAGCCAGAACAGGGAGTAATTCATCATAAATTCCCATCCGAGTGCCAATGTCGACAATCGGGGCCATGCCCATTTCCTGCGCGAGGCGCACAGTCATGACATTTCGAGATTTCTCGACCCCCAACCGCATGGTGGACAGGCCGTAAAATGCCCCGGATTCGTAATTCTGCGGCTTATAAAACCGAGTATCTGCGCCACCGTCGGCGATAAACGGTGCGTCCAAAATCAGGCTGACCGGCGTATAATCCAATTCCATTGCAGACGCATAGACGAAGGGTTTGAACGATGAGCCAATTTGCCGTCGGGCCTGAATAGCCCGGTTAAATTCACTTCTTTTATGACTATATCCCCCCACCATAGCCAATACCCGCCCGGTGTGCGGGTCCATCGCCATAATGGCACCATTAACCTCCGGAATTTGTCGCAATCCGTAGAGGTTTTTATTATCTTCCGACTCCAACCGTTTGACCAAGATAACATCGCCCAACGAAAAGACCTGATGCATGTCTTTAATGGTCGGCCCCAACAGAGCCTCTGGCAATTGTTTCCTGGCCCATTTGACTTCGGATAATTCAATTTCGCCGATCTGATTGTTCTGCATCAGGATGCGGGTGGTCTCCGCCGATATGGTCGTGACAACAGCCAAAACCCAATCCGCATCAACACCACGCGGCTTGATCAGTTCGTCCAGTGGGTCGCCATCTACCGCCACTAGGTCAATGGATTGCAACGGACCGCGCCAACCGTGCCGACGGTCATATTCTTCCAAACTGTCCCGTAATGCAGTGCGAGCCATTTGCTGCTTGGTTGTGTCCAGTGTGGTGCGAATAGATAGGCCCCCATCATATAATTGATCTTCGCCATACATGGAAAAGACCTCACGGCGGATCGCTTCGACAAAATAAGCAGCAGCCTCAAACTTTTCGCCGGTCAAGCGTTCGATAGAAACCAGATCATCCTTTTGTGCCTCGGCCGATACTTCTTCCGAAATATAGCCATTGGCTGCCATCCGTTGTAGCACATAATTGCGCCGCGCCGTGGCGCGTTCTTTTTTGCGGATCGGATGGTAATTGGCTGGACCTTTGGGCAATGCCGCTAAAAAAGCCATTTCAGAAACTGCCAGATCATCCAGCGATTTTCCAAAATAATTCAAGGAAGCCGCCGCCACGCCATAAGCCCGGTTACCCAGATAAATCTCGTTCAAATACAATTCCAGAATTTGGTCTTTGTTGAAGACCTTTTCGATCCGGGTTGCGATGATCATTTTGCGAATTTTCTTGGTATAACTTTGTTCGGTATCAACCAAGAAATTCTCAGCCACCTGTTGGGTCAGGGTCGAAGCCCCCTCCATCCTTCTGCCCAACATTTTATTGATCACGTTGTTGCGTGTGGCTCGTAAAACACCTTTCCAGTCGACCCCATGATGTTCGTAATAGGTTTTGTCTTCAGCCGAAACAAAGGCACTGATCACTGATTTGGGAATGGCTGCAATCGGTACAAACACCCGGTGCTGCCGCGCATATTCGGCGATCACCTTGCCATCGCCGGCATGGACCCGGCTCATGACCGGCGGTTCGTACTCGGCCAAGGCTTCCAAATCAGGTAAATCGCTCGACAATCGGATCAGAAAAATTCCGATAGCCAATACACCGACTACGGCCATCGCCAACCCGGCTAGGAATAATCGACCCGCCCATTTCAGGTATGTTCGCACGCCAAACAATCTCCAGTTATCAGCCAATAATCAGGCCGAGTGGTAATTCAAAGAGGAATCACCAGACATATCAGGCAAGATTATGACAGTTATAGCGGTATTTCGCGACCAAATTTCACAAAACCAATCAGTTCGAAGCTTGCAATCGCTCGGTTTGGCGAAAATAAGCATCAACCGCATCCCCGATGGAATTGGTCAAGCGATTGATATAGCGCGTTGAGTTCAAATTTACTTCATCGCGCTTGTTGGACAAAAAACCCATTTCGATCAACACAGCCGGTACATCAGGAGCCAGCAACACAAACAAATTGCCGTCACGATGCGAGTTACCGACCAAAGGTCCAACCCGGGCCAATTTTGGCAACAGGATTTCGGCAAAAACAGCAGATTGATTCTTGGTTTGACGTTGAGACAAATCAAACAAAATATCATTCACCTCAGGTCGAGATGCTTCCATATCTACATCAATCAACCAATTGCTACCTTTTAGAATTTCCGGGCGAGACCGCCCACTGGCCCGCTCGGCCAACGTATAAACGGAAGCGCCTCTGGCTTTGACATTGGCCGCTGAATCGGCATGCAACGAAATAAACAAATCCGCCTCGACCCGCCGAGCCACGCTGACCCGCCCCTCCAACTCAATAAATCGATCGGTACCACGGGTCAGGCGTACTTGATATTTTCCGGTGCGAGTCAGACGTTTTTTCAATGCTAAAGCCGCTTTCAGAGTTACATTTTTCTCGTAGGTTTTTTTGTGTTTTCCGATCGCGCCGGGGTCTTTGCCGCCATGACCAGCATCAATCACTACAAGGCGTTTTGTGTTTGTGTTCCCCGGCTTTATGGACGGAGCCAACACCCGTGGCCCGTCGGGAATCAATACCGGTTCTTCAACAATTTCAGCTACAACTTTTGCCGATGAAGGCACAAAGGGCTGGTCAAACCCGGTTCCAGCGATAAATGAGATCAGATCAATTTTTTGCAAATCAAACACCAATCGATGGGCAAGAGTGTCCTCGGTTGGAGCCAGAAAAAACTCCCGGGCGATTTTAACCGGCTCGGACAACTCAAAAACCAGACGCGAAGTAATCGGTGAGTTTTTGGCAAACCGGTATTTGGTAACAACCCCCTCACCGCTGCCCTCGCCCTGATCAACCGCACCGGTTTTGTGTAAATCCCATTGTAGTGTTGGAAAATCGAGTACCAACCGGTTGCCCTGACTGGCCAAGGTGAACCATTGATATTCTTGACGCGCATTAAACTCGATGACGATTCGGGTTTGATCCGCATTGCCGGAGAACCGGATAGCGCCAACTTGCCCGGCATCGGCGTGAGCCACGCCACCGGCGAAGGCTGAGCTACTGACCAGCAACACCAAAGCCATCTTGAAAAAACTGCGAAACCAAATTGCCACGATGATCAAACCTGAACTATGCCCGCCCCGCATTGGGTCGAACTTGCGAAAAATTCTAACCCAAGTCTAGTCGCAGCATGTTGACGATTGGTTGATTGCACTGACAATTGATAATTGGGTCTTTTCAATTGGCAGCAGTTCGTGCATGTTCGCGCCGCATCGGCTGCCTGATTTGCCAAAATCAAGGACGAGCAGAACTTCTGCCCCTTTCATTACCCAATTGGCATATGAGAAAAACCCGATCACCCGGCCTTATATCTGCCTATTTTGCATGCAGATTGATTAGGTCACCGAATTTATCGGTCACTTTTGTGGCCACCTAATCGGTCACTTTTGTGGCCACCTAATGGAATAATCCTAGAAATGTTTTTGTCACTCGCAATTCAAAACGCACAATCAGGGGACGCGCACCATTGCGCGCCGGATTGGACGAAGGCGACAGATGACAAAACCCAGAAAATTGACCTTTTGATCAACCGCAATGCGGTTTTTGCAAGAGGCAAAGAGAGAAAATATGACCAGAAGAATGTTAATCGACGCCGCCCACTCGGAACAAACCCGGGTCGCCATTGTTGACGGCAACCGCGTTGAAGAGTTTGACTTTGAATCCCAAAATAAAAAACAACTAAGAGGCAATATCTACCTCGCCAAAGTGACGCGCGTAGAGCCGTCCTTGCAGGCTGCTTTTGTTGATTATGGCGGCAACCGTCATGGATTTTTGGCCTTTAATGAAATCCATCCAGACTATTATCAGATCCCGGTGGAGGATCGAATCAAACTGCTCGAAGCCGAAGCGGCTGAAGCAGAATCCGAAGAAATTGACGAAGACGAAGCCACGGATGAGGCAGAAGGAAAATCCGAAGGCGATGACAATCCTGATCAAGATGCCAGCGTAGCCGAAGAAGCCGAGATCGCTCAAGAAGCGGTAAAGCGCCGGGAAAAACGCCGCCGCAATAACTATCGGCGCTATAAAATCCAGGAAGTGATCAAACACGGTCAGATCCTGTTGATCCAAGTTGTAAAAGAAGAGCGCGGCACAAAAGGCGCGGCTCTGACTACGTATATGTCCTTGGCTGGACGATATTGCGTCTTGATGCCCAACACAGCCAAGGGCGGTGGTATTTCACGCAAAATCACCAATGCTGCTGATCGCAAACGGTTGAAAAAAATTACCAGCGAACTCGATATTGCCAAAGGCATGGGCATGATCATTCGAACTGCCGGTGCCAAGCGCAACAAAACCGAAATCAAACGGGATTACGATTATCTGTCTCGTTTATGGGGCACCATTCGCGAAAACACTTTGAAATCTTCTGCCCCCTCTTTGGTGCATGAAGAAGGTGGATTGGTCCGACGCGCAGTTCGGGATTTGTACGACAAAGATATTGAATCAATCATGGTTGAAGGCGACCGCGCCTATGAAGATGCCAAAGAATTCATGAAAATGCTGATGCCTTCCCACGAGGAACGGGTCATTCACTATCAGGAAAAATACCCAATTTTCTTGCGCTACCAAGTCGAAGATCAGTTGGAAACCATCCACTCTGCTGAGGTCCAGTTAAAATCCGGTGGCTATCTGGTTATTCACCAAACCGAAGCCTTGGTTGCTATTGATGTGAATTCTGGCCGGGCCACACGTGAGCGCAATATCGAAGCCACAGCGGTTAAAACCAATTTGGAAGCTGCCGAAGAATCTTGCCGACAAATGCGCCTGCGCGATTTGGCCGGTTTGATCGTGATCGATTTCATCGACATGGAAGAAAACAAAAACAACCGAGCCGTGGAAAAACGAATGAAAGATTCGTTGAAACGGGATCGGGCGCGGGTTCAAGCGGGTCGCATTTCCATGTTTGGCCTGTTCGAGATGTCCCGACAACGACGTCGTGCCTCGGTCATTGAGGGTACTACGCAGACCTGCCCGACCTGTAATGGCCTGGGCGTTGTCCGTTCCATCGAGTCCAGTGCGTTGCAAGCATTGCAAGCGTTAGAATCAGAAGGCATGCGCAAACGAGCCAAAGTGGTCAAGTTGACCGCCCCATCCAGTGTTGCTCTGTACATCTTAAACGAGAAACGCAGTCAACTTGCTGAAATTGAAGCCAATTCTCACATGCAGGTGATTGTCGAGACCAACATTAACCTGCACCCGCCCATGCACGAGATCGAAGTGCTGGAGCAGCAAAAATCCAGTGGGAAATCCAAGGACGTAAAAACGTCCGAAAATTCTGGAAAAGAAGGTTCTGGCCGCAAACGCCGACGCAACCGCAAGCCAAAGAGCGAGGCCTCAAAAAGCGAGACGACAGAGCCAACTTCTAGTGCTGATACAACCGTAAAACCCACGGAAACTCCAGAACAAGATGCCTCAGCCAAAGATGAGACGTCTCCAAAGCGCCGCCGCCGAGGTCGCCGGGGTGGACGATCCAGAAACAAGCCAGACACCGCTGCACAGACGAGCACAGAAACTGTAGAAGTCGCTGATCAAGCCGCTACACAACCGGAAGCAAAAACTGAATCTTCCGACAATGACAATAGTAATAAGCAACAACCCAAACGCCGGGTACGACGCAGCCGCAAATCTACTGCTAAAGCGGAAGTTTCTACACCTGTGGAGGCCGCATCTGAATCTGCACCTGAAGCCAAGAAGGATGCTGTACCGCAAGAGGACGACAAAGCCCGTCCAAAACGAGTTCGGCGCTCTAGGCGTTCTAAGCCACAAGACGTTGCTTCCAAATCAGAACCAGCCCAAGCCAAGGCCAAGGCAGAAGTTGCCGAACCTGAGGCAAAAGCGGTTTCGCCTGAGCAGGACAAACCGAAACGCCGCGTTCGTAGACGCGCGAGTTCCAAGCCCGAGGTTAAGCCTACAGAAAAGGTCACCAAACCAGCCCGTGCTCCACGTAAAAAACCTGCGCCAAAATCGGATACTGAGCCACAAAAAGAACCAGTAGCTGTTCCAAAGAAAACCACGCGCACGGTACGCAAACGCCCAAGTGTGGCAACCAAGGCAGTCGCTGCACCGAAGAGCAAAGCACCGGCAAAAGCCAAAACCAAAGCCAAGCCTAAAGCCAAAACGGCGCCAAAAACCACCAAAGCAGCACCAAAAACTGCTGAGGCCAAACCTGCCACCAAACGCACAACGCGGACTCGCAAGAAGCCAGCAGCCACCACGAAAGCCGCTACAAGCAAAGCCGCAGCGGCAAAATCGGAACCTGCGCCCAAACCAAAGCCAGCGGCGGAAGAACCTGCCCCAAAAAAGGGGAAACGTAGTTGGCGCAGCCGGATTTTTGGTGATGGAGACAGCGAATAAGCTGATTGCCTTCGAAGGGCTGACGTAAAGAAAACTTGGGCAGAACCGACGCAAATTTAGCGGGTTCTGCCCAAGCTCTATTGCCTACTGGCTCGAGACATTCTACATAAAGTTGGCGGTGGGGATCGTGAAGGAGAATTGGTCCATGCGCCTGTTTGGCATATGCATTGCTTTCTTGCTTAGTTTGACTCTTGGTTTGCCAGCACTGGCGCAAGGCTCGATCCGGGATGCCGAGATCGAAGGATTGATGCGCGAATACGCAGATCCGATATTCAAGGCAGCCAACCTCAATCCAGCCAGCGTAAATGTTTATATCTTGAACGACCGCACCATGAACGCGTTTGTTACGCGCGGGCAAAATATGTTCCTGCATACCGGCATTATCCTGCAAGCCGATAATCCCAATGAATTAAAGGGGGTCATTGCCCACGAAACCGGACACATTTCCGGCGGACATTTGGCCCGACAATCCGATGCAATATCCAAAGCGGCCCGTCCCATGATCTTGACCATGGGGTTGGGCATTCTGGCGGTGATGGCCGGGGAGCCACAAGCCGGCGTGGCTTTATTGTCCAGTGCCCAACAATTTGGCACCCTCACTTTTTTTGCCCACAGCCGTATTCAAGAAGCCTCAGCCGACCAAGCCGCTGCTATTTTTCTGGAAGACACCAGCCAATCAGGAACCGGACTACTCAAATTCTATGAACGCTTTCGCTTTCAAGAAGTAATGAGCGGGGCCAAACGTTTCCCCTATTTTCGAACCCACCCACTTTCTTCGGCACGGATTGATTCCCTTGCCAATAAAATCAACGCCTCTGAATTTGCCGATACCAAAGATAGCGAAGAAGATTTATTCCGATTTGCCATGGTCAAAGCCAAAATCACCGGCTTTTTGGAAACGCCGCAAAGCGTGTTTAACCAATACCCGGAGACCGACCTCAGCTTACCGGGAAAATACGCTAGGGCCATCGCGCATTACCAGTCCGCTTCGACCAAGATCGCCTTGGAAAAAATCACCGAACTAATCGAAATTCAACCGGAAAATCCATATTTCAATGAACTTTATGGGCAGGTTTTGTTTGAATCCGGCAAAGCGGAGCTGGCCATTGAATACCATCAAAAGGCGGTTAATCTGGCCCCCGTATCTGCCTTGCTACGATTAAATCTGGCGCAAGCTCTGATTGCCACAAAATCTGTGGCAAACCGTGACATAGCCTTTGAGCATCTATCGTATGTTATCCAGCAAGAACCGCAAAACTCTTTTGCTTGGTATGAATTGTCCGTGCTGCATGAGCGGATGGGAAACATCGGATTGGCTAAACTGGCCACGGCTGAACAGGCCTATGCCATGCAAGATTTTTTCCGGGCGCAAGGGTTTGCCACGCGGGCCAAACAAGATCTCGCACCCAATACGCCGCAATGGCGACGGGCCAATGATATCCTGCTGGTGATTGCAGCTGACCCGCAAATCCGGCGATATATGGAAGCCGCCAGAAAACGACCGCAACAACGCCGCTAATCGGTTGTGCCGAAGGTTCACAGAATGTTTTGTTGTTGTGAATTGTTTTGGCAAGGTTTTCTGACGTAACTTGCACGAGCAATTTTCCATACTGATTCTTTT
>JAJFFR010000105.1 GCA_021776555.1 Robiginitomaculum sp. | reverse complement strand
GATCCGCCGCCAAAGCCAGCAAATCTTTAGCGGCTTGCGGGCTGATCGCCTTGGGCAAGCTTTTAGCCAATTTTGGTCCTTCGACCAATGCCAGCGCCGGGCAAGCAATGCCGCGCCGGGCCTCTAGCCAGCCAAAAAAAGTGCGTAAGGCCGACAAATTGCGAGCCAAGGTGCGCGAGCCAATTGCTGGCGGACCTTGTCGTCTGGCGGCCAGAAACGCCCGAAAGTCGGCAATGCTCAAATCGGATAAGACCCGCCGATCAATGGTTTGCTGTTGGTGATCTTGCAAAAAATCGAAGAAAAACCCCAGATCCCGGCGATAGGCTTCGACTGATAATTTAGCTAATCGTCGCTCGGCGGTAATCCACCCGCAAAAATCATCGAGCAAACCGGCTAGTTCTGATTTTTGTCTGGCCACGAAAGTTTCCTATCTGGCCCAATGGCTGATCACGCGCTCGACAGCTCGCGCAAAAAAGCTGATCAATTCGGTGCCTTGCCCGGTGGAATAGGCGTATCGGTCCTTGGCAGCAAAAGCCAACAAGGCTTCGCCCGGTCCCCAATCCAGCCGAATCAGGGCTTCGGATTGCATAGTACCAGCGCGGGTTTTGTACAAAATCGAACTTTGCGGACTTACCGGCCCCAAATGTTCAAACTGTCCATGCATCAGTTCAGCCACAAACCCTTCGGGACGAACCTGAATGCCGCTCAAACCTTTGGGCAAGGTTGTACCTTCGACCCATAGGCCCAGAAAGTCAGCATTTAAGGTGGTTCGGACCCGGTGCTGCAAGCGATGGTCCAGTGCGACCCAGTTATCTGCCGCAATGATATCCAGCACTGCGCCATGAACTTGCGCCATGATGGCATGGTTTTGCCGGGCGGTCTCAACCAATGCATCGCGGGTTAGGGTTAGTGATCGGACCCGTTCCAGCATCCGCACCCGCGAGGCTGCTTCAAAGTCCAGGATATTGGCTTGTGAACCTGCCATTATAAAATCTGCTGGCCGGTGGCTTTCCAATCGGCCAGAAAGCCTTCTAGGCCTGAACTGGTCAATGGGTGCTTCACCATGTCTTTCATGACTTTGGCGGGTAAGGTGGCGACATCGGCCCCGATCAGTGCCAATTCGCGCATGTGAACCACATTGCGGACACTAGCCGCCAGAATTTCGGTTTCCAGTTCCGGGTAATTATCATAGACCAGACGAATGTCTGAAATCAGATCAAGACCGTTGAGGCCGATATCATCAAGGCGACCGATAAACGGCGAAACAAAGCTCGCTCCGGCCTTGGCGGCGAGCAGGGCTTGATTGGAAGAAAAACAAAGGGTCACATTCACCGGATGTCCAGCTTGGCTAAGCATATGAGTGGCGCGCAAGCCCTCAAGGGTCAGCGGAACCTTGACGCAAACATTGTCAGCAATGTTTCGCAAATGGACCCCTTCCTCAAACATGCCTTGGGCTTTGGTTGCGGTCACTTCGGCGCTGACCGGGCCATCGACCAAGGCACACATGGCAGCGATTGTATCGCTCATGTCAGCTCCGGTTTTGGCGATCAAGGATGGGTTGGTGGTCACCCCGTCGACCAGACCGGTATCGACCATTTCCGCCACTTCATCGACAATTGCGGTATCCAGAAAAAATTTCATATTCGGTTCAGCCCTCTGATGATGCGTGCGGTGCGCGACGCACATGTGATTCCTTTTGATCCCCAAGGAACACCCAAATGATGAACAGGCTATTGCTGGCACGAATACTTTTTCCGATGCCGGTTCCCGAACCGTTTGATTATTTGATCCCGGAAGAGCTTTGCCTAACGATCGGCAGCTATGTGTTGGCCCCGCTGGGCAATCGCAAAGCCGTAGGCGTGGTTTGGGAAATTTGCGAATTGCCGGAAAATTCGAAGGGCCGAAAACTAAAGCAAATTATCGAAGTATTTCCCACGCGGGCGATGAGTGAACCGCAACGCAAGTTTGTTGATTTTGTTGGGAAATACACTTGTACCGGCGCCGGGCGGGTATTGCGGATGTGTTTGGCTGGGGAAGCTGCGCTGGCACCATCGCCGCAACAAGTTCGGCTGTCCACCGGGCCAGATCAACCCGAACCAACCAGCGCAGCCCGGACCCGGGTTCTGGAAACTGTGGGGAGCCGGGATTGGGCGCCTGGGGCGCTAGCCAAAGCAGCCGGTGTTTCGGCTGGTGTGCTGAACGGATTGGTCAAAGCCGGTGGATTAGTCCGCCAAATGCGTGATGTAGATGCGCCGTTTGGGTTACCCGATCCGGGACGAGCTTCGGTAGAATTGACTCCATCACAAGCCACAGCCGCCGAGGCACTGGTACAGGCGGTCGCCCAACAAAAATACGCACCGATCTTGCTGGATGGTATTACCGGCTCTGGCAAGACCGAGGTGTATTTTGAAGCAGTGGCCGAAGCCTTGGCTCAAAACCCGGAGCATCAAGTATTGATCCTGTTGCCGGAAATTGCCTTAACTCAAGATGTCTTGAGCCGATTTGCCAAGCGCTTTGGGGCTAAGCCAGCCGAATGGCATTCCGATGTCACTGGGGCGCAGCGTCGGCGGGTGTGGCGGCAAGTGGCGGCCGGTCAAGCCCGGATCGTGGTTGGCGCTCGTTCTGCACTGTTTCTTCCGTTCGCCAATTTAGCCTTAATCGTAGTTGATGAAGAGCATGACAGCTCGTTCAAACAAGAAGAGGGCGTTTTGTATCACGCGCGCGATATGGCCGTGGTCCGCGCCCAAGGCGAGCAAGCTGTGATCGTGCTGGCTTCGGCCACGCCATCGTTGGAAACCCTGCAAAATGCAGCAATAGACCGCTATGCCCACCTCGTTTTGCCCTCGCGGCCCGGTATCTCGCGCTTGCCAGAGGTTAGCGCCATTGATCTAAGAGAGCATCCGGCCCCGAAAAATGGTTGGATATCTGGACCCTTGCAACAAGCGATGGCGGAAACCCTTGCTAAGGGCGAGCAAGTTTTGCTCTATTTGAACCGTCGGGGGTATGCGCCCCTAACCATTTGCCGGGCTTGTGGCGAGCGGGTCAAAACACCGCACACAGATGCCTATTTGGTTGAACATCGCCGCACCGGGCGGCTGGTTTGTCATCTAACCGGGTTTTCCATGCCCAAACCGGACAAATGTCCGACTTGCAGCGAACCGGATGCCCTGCATGCGGTCGGACCGGGGGTCGAGCGTTTATCCGAAGAAGTCGAGCGCCTGTTTCCAGAGGCGCACCGTGAAGTGTTTTCATCAGATACCACCAGCAATCCGGCCCAGATCAGAGCGCTAATCAAACGCATGGAGACCGGGCAGATTGATATTCT
>JAJFFR010000104.1 GCA_021776555.1 Robiginitomaculum sp. | reverse complement strand
TCAAATCATTGGAGCGCTTGCGCTTGTTATTTGCTTTGACGGTGGCCGACATTCGCGCCGTTGGGCCGGAAGTTTGGACCGATTGGAAAGGCCAATTACTGGTTGACCTTTATATGCAGACCGAAAGTTATTTGTTGGGGCGTTCAAACCGCGAAATGATCGCGACCCAAAAAGAAAACTCGATCATTGCCATTCACAAAAAACTACAAAAAGTACTGCCTGATCCGGCATTTTGGAAATTCTGGCGTAGCGAACCGGATGATCGATATTGGCTGGAATTTTCGCACGATCAATTATTGGCTCATGCACAAATGGTTTCTCAGGCTCGTAGAAAACAACTGGAATCAGGTTTTGAGATATTGGCCGGGTCCGGCCAGCACCTAACCAATATGGTGGTTTGGGCCGAAGACAAACCGGGCTTGTTTGCCGGGCTTTGCGCAGTTGCCACGGCCAGCGGGGCTGAAATTGCCAGCGCCCGGGTCTCCACCACCTCCAGCGATCGGGCGTTTGATGTTCTTCATCTGCATGATGGTCGGGGGGGTCCGTTTGCGGCCAACAACCCACGGGCCTTGTTCCGGTTGAAAGAAATGCTAGCTGCGTTTTTTGAGAGCGGACAAGCGCCCATACCGCAACCACGTCGCCGGACCCGCCGCGAGGCTGCCTTTACGGTGATGCCCGAAGTGGTCTTTGATAATGAAATATCTCGTCGGGCCACATTGATCGAGTGTGTGGGGGCCGACCGGGTTGGGTTGCTGTTCAATCTAGCGCAAACCCTTAACCAATGCCGGGTCAATATACACTCAGCGCACATTACGACCTATGGGGAACGGGTAGTGGACATTTTTTATGTGAATGAAAAAAATGGTCAGAAAATTAAAAATGCCCGGCGTTTGGCCCATATCCGCAAAAAACTGATGCAGGTTATTCAGCCTATTTCGCCGGATATCGCCTTGGGGCCGGTTCGTCAGGCGCTAGCCAGTCGCGACCGATGAAATTATTTCGAGCCTCAGCCGTCGTCGGCGGATTTACTCTCTTATCCCGGGTGTTGGGGTTTGTGCGCGAGATCCTGTTTGCAGCTGCGTTGGGTTCTGGCCCGATGGCCGCCGTGTTTCTGGTGGCATTTCGGTTTCCTAACTTGTTTCGACGCTGGTTTGCCGAAGGCGCATTTAACGCCGCATTTTTACCGATCTATGCAGAAAAACTTGAAGGAGAAGGCGAGGCCGAAGCCAACCGTTTTGCCGGAGACACCTTGTCCGGTTTGTTGTTGGTCTTGTTGGTTTTTGTGCTGGCCGCCGAGCTGACCATGCCGTGGTTGATGGTGGCGCTGGCCCCGGGGTTTCTCGAGCACCCAGGCCTGTTTGCCAAAGCGGTTTTATTCACCCAAATCACCATTCCCTATATCTTGTTTATGTCAGTTACCGCCATGCTGGGCGGGGTCTTAAATGCCCATCATCGGTTTGTGGCGGCGGCTTTTGCACCGGTACTGCTCAACATAGTGTTTATCGCCATTTTGTTGAAGCCGTCGAACGATGCGGCACAAACTGCATTGGCGCTTAGCATTGGTTCGTTTGTTTCGGGTGGGTTGCAGGCTGCCGTAGTGTTGGTTGCTTTACGCCGGGCCGGGATACGGCTGCGTTTGCGTCGACCCCGACTTGATGTGGATATGAAAAAGCTGCTGCGGCTGGGCGTGCCCGGGGCGATTGCGGCCGGTGTGGTTCAGATCAATTTGGTGATCTCGCAAGCCATCGCTTCCATGCAAGATGGTGCGATCGCTTGGCTTAATTATGCGGACCGGCTCTATCAATTACCGTTAGGTGTGGTTGGTGTAGCCATGGGCGTAGCCTTGCTGCCGTCCTTGAGCCGGGTGGTTCGATCCGGTGATGTCCGAGGGGCGCTTGCTGCCCAAAATGAAGCTTTGATCTTGGCGGCAGCCTTTACTTTGCCAGCCAGTGTCGCGCTTTATTTGCTGCCAAATTTCTTTGTCGAAGGCCTCTATATGCGCGGTGCGTTTACGCCGGATGACGCGCTGGCGGTGGCGAAAGTGCTACAGGTTTATGCGTGGGGGCTACCGGCTTTTATCTTGATCAAGGTTTTTGCGCCGGGGTTTTTTGCCCGGCAAAACACCAAAACGCCGATGCTGATTGCCAGCTTTTCAATCGGGTTCAATATCGTGCTCGGCGTGTTTTTGTTCTTCCGCATTGGCTATGTTGGCTTGGCCATCGCCACATCATTGGCTGGTTGGATCAATGGTTTGATGTTGGGGTTCGTGTTGTGGCGACAGGGCAGTTTTGCGCCAGATGCAAAACTAATTCTACAATTGGTGCGAATTACGCTGGCGGCACTGGCTATGGGATTGGTCTTGGCGGCGATTGCTGTGCCGGTTCGTGATGCCATGTCATCCTTGCCGTTCTGGTATTTACTGGCGGCCATATCCATTGCCGGCATTGGTGGTATTTTATATGGGGTTTTCGCCATTTTGTTTCGGGCGATTCGTTTGCGAGAACTAAAAGGGGTGTTTCGTCGCAGTTGACGAACCCCTGATACACGCGCAACAAAGCGCCGCAATAACCAAGCGGAACCATTGATCATGACCGAACCATCGCCTCGAAATTCCCATGAGACCCGCGTGTTCTCCGGTGTGCAGCCCACTGGGCAATTGCATTTGGGAAATTATCTGGGCGCATTAAGCAAATTTGTGAAACTACAAGACCAGCACGAGTGCGTGTTTTGCGTGGTGGATTTGCATGCGATCACCGTTCCGCAGAAACGAAATGTACTGGCTGAAAATAGTCGGCAAATTTCAGCCGCATTTTTAGCCTGTGGCCTCGACCCTGAGAAGGCCACCATCTTTGTGCAAAGCTCGGTTCCGGCTCATGCAGAATTGGCATGGATTTTAAGCTGCACCGCTCGCATGGGCTGGTTGGAGCGCATGACCCAGTTCAAGGACAAGGCGGGCAAGGATGCGGAGCGTTCCAGTGTTGGGCTGTTTTCGTATCCGGTTTTGCAAGCGGCAGATATTCTGGCCTATCAGGCGACCCATGTACCGGTTGGTGATGACCAAAAACAACACCTTGAACTGTCTCGTGATATTGCTGCGCGCTTTAACCGGGATTATGACGCACCGGAATTTTTCCCGTTACCAGAGCCATTGATTCAAGGGCCAGGTGCGCGGATTATGAGCTTAAAAGACGGCTCAGTAAAAATGTCAAAATCTGATCCATCGGATTTATCCCGGATCAATTTGAACGACAGTCCGGAACAGATCACCAAGAAATTCAAAAAAGCCCGCACTGATCCAGATGGGGTTCCCCAAGAAGTCGAAGGTTTGGCCGGGCGCGATGGCGCGGATAATCTGGTTGCGATTTATGCCGCATTGGCCGAAATCAGCAAAGCGGATGTGTTGCGTCAATTTGGTGGACAAGGCTGGGGTGTTTTCAAACCGGCCTTGGCTGATTTGGCGGTGGCTAAATTGTCGCCGATTGCCGAACGTCTGGCGCAATTTAATAATGACCCGGCTGAACTGGACCGGGTGCTACGTGCGGGGGCTGACAAAGCCAACGCGATCTCGGAACCGGTTATGCAAAAAGTTCGTGAAATTGTAGGATTTTGGCGACCATGAAACAGATAAATACAAAAACAAATTGGGGTTTGGTTGGATTATTGGTCTTGCTACTAGCCGCTTGTACGCCAGCGATTGAACCGACACCAGAAATTGCCTTGTCAAAGGCTTGGGTGCGGTTGCCGGCTGGTGGCCGCGATGTCACCGGCGGCTATCTGGTCATCGAAAACCGGGGCGGCGCTGATGTGCTGCTTTCTGCAACCAGTTCGATTGCTGAAGAGATCGAACTGCACGAACACGTCATGGAAGATGGCATGATGAAAATGCGGGAAATATCAGATCTGAATGTACCCAAAAAAGGACAATTGGTTTTTGCGCCCGGGGGGCTTCATTTGATGATGTTTGGGGTAACTGATTTGTCTTTGGGTCAAGAAGTTGAGTTGGTTTTGCAATTTGAACGTTCCGGGAAACGATCAACCATGGCCGTTGTAGGCAAGCAATTAACGTCAGGGCACTGAATTGACCGGACGATCCTGCGCCGTGCTTGCCCCGCTTTGCGGTCTTGGGCATACTGGTCGGTGACATTCAAATAAGGATGAATTGATGCAATTTGGTCAAACAATTCGGCGGCTCTTGTCCAGTTTTTCCAAGTTTGGGCGCTTTATCCCAAATGATGATGCGGTGGTTGAGCTGGTCGAGGAAACTGCTGAGGTTAGGTCAGACAAACCCAAACGCTCTCGCCGGTTTTGGTTGATCGCTGGTTTGGTTGGATTTGTTGTGTTGTTGTGGCCAATGCTGGCTTTGTGGGTTCATCAAATTAACGACAAGACAGAACTATCCGTACAGGCTCCTGAGGGCGCCTCTGCTTCGGTGGCAATTACCATTGCATTGGTTGAGCGTGAAGTGAACCAAACCGGGTGGGTGCCAAATGCGCCGGGCTTTATGCCGGCAGCATTGCTGAATAATATGCCAAATTTTCAAATTGGCTTGATCAAGGCGCTGGGACGCTTTGCGTTTGAGCTGGAGGATCAAGTTGGTCGGGCGCGCGGATCATCTGCCGCTGATGCTGATCTGGAAATTGCCCGGGCTAGAATGCAATACGAACCAACTGTGTGGATTTTCAAACCGGGAACCTTGTGGCCAACGGCTCC
>JAJFFR010000103.1 GCA_021776555.1 Robiginitomaculum sp. | reverse complement strand
TTATAAGTCCTGACCCTACCAAGAATGATGTCGGAACGTGGCGCAGTTCGGTTAGCGCACCGGTCTGGGGGACCGGGGGTCGCGAGTTCAAATCTCGCCGTTCCGACCATTTTTGACCGACTATTTTGAATTTTCGATTGGCAAATAGGCTAAGCAAGCCATTGCCCACATGCATGGTGCTCAAAATTGCGTCAGTTTTCTCACCCTGAAAAGGCGGCTCGGCCCATCGCAATCTGGCTAGCGATCGTGATTGCTATGTTGGTTGCCATGATCTTGGTGGGAGGTCTGACCCGGTTAACCGATTCTGGCCTGTCGATCACCGAATGGAAGCCGATAACCGGGGCGCTGCCACCCTTGAGCACCGCCGATTGGCAAAGCGAATTTCATAAATACCAGCAGATACCGGAATTTCTCTTACAAAATTCCGCCATGAGCTTGGCTGAGTTTCAAGCGATTTACTGGTGGGAGTGGGGACACCGCCTGTTGGGCCGGTTAATCGGGCTGGTGGTGGCTATTCCATTGGTCATATTTTGGGTGCTGGGCTTTTTTGATCGTCCCTTAAAAATCCGATTGGTCATCCTGTTCCTGCTGGGCGGGTTACAGGGATTTTTGGGATGGTGGATGGTTTCATCGGGTTTAGGTGGCTTAGGCGCGCTATTGGACGTTTCACCCTACCGGCTGGTTATTCACCTCGGCATGGCATTGGTCATTTTGGCCATATCGCAATGGACATGGCTCGATGTGGCACGAACCAGCCGCCGGCAAGGCTGGCAGGCCGAGCGGCAAATGGGACGCTATTCAGTTGGTCTGCTTGGATTGCTATATTTGCAAATCCTGCTGGGTGGTTTTGTGGCGGCCAATGATGGTGGGTTGGTCGGCAATACGTGGCCGTTGATCGAGGGTGGCTTGTTGCCGCAATCTTATGGTGATCTCAGCCCATTTTGGCGCAATGGGTTTGAAGACCCCATGATCGCACAATTTCAACACCGGATCGGTGCCTATCTGGTTCTGATATTCGGCTTGGCTTTTGGTTGGGCCAGCTTGAGGCAGAAAACGCCAGAGCTTCGGCGATTTGGGGTCTGGATTGTCGGATTGATCGGTTTGCAAGTTGTGCTGGGTATTTGGACCCTGTTGGCTGTATCGCCTATTCATTTGGCTATCGCGCATCAATTTCTAGCACTGCTGACCTTCATGGCGATGGTCAATGCGGCCCATGCTTGCTCAAAGGTTCAGCGTACTTCCTGATCATGGGCAAAGCCGGGCAAGGTGTCCCGGACAATCAGCGAAATCCGACCGTCGGACTGATCGGCTACGGCCAATAACCCAGCCGAAAATCCTGCGCCGCCAAATGACCATTTGCTGACCGCCATCGCACCCGGTACCAAAACCGGGGGGATGCTCAAACTGGCTCCGGCTGACAGTGTGCCGGTCTGTGTCAGGTCTTGATCAAATTGCGCCAACGTGCCGGATACGCCATCGCTGGCCAACAGATAGGTCAGAGTTTCATCGGGCGAAACGGCAATGAATTGGGTGTTGGCGGTATCAACGCCGCGATCAATGATCGGGCGGTTGGATGGGTCAATGAAAAACACACCGCCATTCTTGCCCTTGGCGTAGATTTTTCCACTGGACGCGGCGCAACCAAAAGTCGGCACGGCCAGCTTGCCGCTGTTTTCAAGTTTGGCTTGCAGCAATTCCTCGCCAGTGTCCTCGATTTTCCATAACTCAAAGCTGCCATCTTCGCGGGTGATGGCAAACTTTGGCAAGGCAGGCAGCGAGTCGAGGGGGCAGACGCCGGTGACGGCTTGTTCGGGCAATCCGGCAATTGGTGCCGCAAAAACCTGACCCCGGGCATCATCGATAATCAAAGGTGCCAGTTTGCCATCTTGGCTAACCGCTAAGGCAATGCTGATTTTAAGCTGGCGTAGGGAAAAACCAGGTTGTACGGCCAATGACGTATAGACCGGGCCAGCAAACTCTGCCCCCGCTTTGCCTTCAATCCCAAAAACCTGCAAGCCGCCGGTTTTGGGTGCGACCAATAACCGACCTTCCCAAGGAATGGTTGCATTAGGCGCAAAGGCCAGCGCCTCGACCCCTCCCGCTATCGGTCCGATGGATTGAGCCGAGAAAATCGGAGTCGGGGTAAATGCTGGGGCTTGCGCCGCTTGATCAGTCGGTCCACAGGCAGTTAAGCCCAGAACCAGCCCAAGGCCTACAATTCGTGCCAAGGGCCACGAACGGCGATGGTGATGCCGTCTTGTTGCAGGTTGACATACAGGGTTTTTCCGTCTGGTCCAAAACATGCGCCACAAAACTCATTTTTCTGTTTCAGCGCCGAACGCGCCAGTGTGTATATCTTACCCTCTGGCGTGATGCCACGCAAATAATTGTCACCATCACCATCGGCATATTCATCCTCGCAAATCAATACATCGCCCCATGGCGTAATGGTTAAATTATCGCAATACTCCATGACTGCCCGATCTGGCGACTCAACAAACAGCTGTAAACGAGCTGGTTTATCAGTTTCAAATTCGGTGCCTTCAAAATCCGAAGGAATATATCGAAAGATCTGCCCGGCCTTGGCGGTTCCGCCATCGGTGCAGGTAAAAAACATTTCTTTGTCGCCAAACCATGCGCCTTCACCCCGAGTAAACTGGGCGGCACCGGCTGCTAACCCACGCTCCTCAAGGTCGTTTTCCGGGTTGTGGCTGTCGGGCACATCGACCCAATATACGTCAAGCCAAGTGGAGGGTTTTACCTTTTCGCCGCGCGAATCTGGCCAGTTCCGTAAGTCTTTTGCCGGTTGATCCTTAATGGCCAAGGCTTGAAAGCGCCCGCCTTCGGTCATTTCGCCGGGAATGTCTGGAACAAACCGATAGAGCAGGGAAGGGTGTCCCCAATCATCTTGGGTCAAGTATACAATTCCAGTGGCCGGATCGACTGCTGCCGCTTCATGCTTGAACCGGCCCAATCCTTTTAACGGGATAGGTTCTTGCAGACCCAGCTCCGGATCGGCCACAACTTCAAACGCCCAGCCATGATCTTGCGATCCAGCTTCCCCAGCACGGATGCGGGTTTCTTCGCAACTTATCCAGCTATTCCAAGGGGTTGGTCCGCCGCAGCAATTATCATAAGTGCCAACCAGCGCCAGATATTGATGCTTGACATGCAATGGGCCGGGATCAACTACCAGCCCAGTAACGCCGCCGGCCATGGCGCGTCCGGTCTCGTGGTGATCATAAATTTTTGATTGATCAATGCGCTCGATCAGTTCGTCATTTTTGCCAAATGGCGACATGGGTCGACCAATGGCTTTGTTCTCATTGATCAGGTCTTTGGCGTTAATTTCGTGATTGCGTAGCAAAATGGTCGAGCCGTCTTTGCCTGGAAATGCGGCCATGCCGTCAAAGTCACCGGGAACCAATAAGCCATCATCCATTTTTTCCCCCGCCCGGGAAAGTATCTTGTATTGGAAGCCCTTGGGCAGATCGACAATACCATTCGGATCGGGCAGTAGTTTGCCATACTTGTCGATGGTCATGGTGGGGGTTTGGCGTTTGTCAGAGCAAGCGGCCAAAGAGGCGATGCCGCCAAATGCGGT
>JAJFFR010000102.1 GCA_021776555.1 Robiginitomaculum sp. | reverse complement strand
GCTAATCCTTACAAGCCAGACTTAATTTTCTCAAAAACCTGATCAAACATTTCCTCGGTCAACCGACCGGTATTGGTGTTGTAGCGGGAGCAATGATAGCTATCGATGATTCGCAGATGCCGGCCGTCCATATCGAAATGGTGCTCGCCACAATGAGAAAAAACGTAATCTTTTTTTCGCAGCCCAAACGTGGTCAACACGTTGTTGTGGGCAATATGCCCCAAAGCCAACAACGTGGTTAGCTTGGGCAAATGGCCGATCCGGCTGATCAAAAATGGCCGGCAATTACTGGCTTCGGGTCCAGTTGGTTTATTTTGCGGCGGAACACAACGCACGGCATTGGTGATCATGCAGTCAATTAGGCGCAGCCCGTCATCAATTGTTTTCTTGTAAGAGCCGACTGCAAAATTATGTTTTATCAGTGCTTTGTAAAGTAAATCTCCAGCACCATCACCGGTGAATGGGCGGCCGGTTCGATTGGCTCCACCGCGCCCCGGTGCCATGCCGACCACCAAAAATCGGGCGCTGTCAGGGCCGAAACTATCAACTGGTGCGTTGTGCCATTCAGGCTCGGCGGCGGCGATTTCATTGCGGTAATCGACCAATCTAGGACACAATTTGCAATCACGCGGCGCTTCGGGTGGTGTGTTGTTCAGGCTCATGACGGGTCCCGTCCAATCATCTGGGTCAGATCGGCCAATTCGATGAAATTATCAGCTTGGCGTCGTAATTCGGCGGCAGCAATCGGTGGGTTAGATTTTACGGTGGAGACAATCGACACTCGAACGCCTTTGCGTTGGACCGCGCGGACCAAGGCGCAATAATCTCCATCTCCCGAAAACAAGATCAAATGATCCAACCAATCGGCAGCAAGCAAGGCGTCAACGGCGAGATCAACATCCATATCGCCTTTTGTTCGCTTGCGACCGGTTTGTGGGTCTGTGAACTCTTTGGCCGGTTTGGTGATCACGTCAAATCCATTATAGCTCAGCCAATCAATTAGGGGTTTGAGCGGGGATATTTCGTGGTCCTCGATCAGGGCCGTATAGTAACTGGCCCGGATCAGGCGACCCCGACTGCGAAATTCACGCAGCAGTTTGGAATAATCAATTTCCATATCTAACCCGCGCAATGCGGCATAGAAATTGGCACCATCTATGAATATACCTATTCGTTCGTCTTGATAAAAAGCCATTTTGTTGGATTTGCCTGAATATGAATCAAAAAATACAATTCAGAAAAGCCTATATTGCGTTTGGAGCCAACCTACCTTTTGGGAAAAGTTCACCAGCCGAAACGATTTTGCGTGCTACGCAATTGCTGGATCATCATGAATTGCAATTGGTAAAAGGCTCATCTCTATGGTCCAGCCCGGCTTGGCCCGACCCGACCGAACCCGAGTTTGTAAACGCCATGGCGCTTTTTATGTGTTGCCTTACACCGCTCAAATTGATGAACCGTTTGGGCCGGATGGAGCGCCAGCTTGGCCGTGTTGCTGGTCGCCGTAATGCGCCGCGCACGTTGGACCTTGACCTGATCGCGTATGGGCAATTGCGCGCCAGTACAAAAAGGGTGCAAATCCCCCATCCTCGCACTCGAGAACGAGCATTTGTGTTATTGCCATTACGCGAAGTTGCCCCTGATTGGGTGTGCCCCGAAACCGGCCAGTCAATTGATCAATTAATTGACAAATTACCCACCTCTGATCTTCAAGCGACAAAACTGTGTAAATCGTTGTAAATAGACGTTGCGTAAACAAAAAAGGGCAGGTAGGTAGGGCGCTTCGCTCTATTCAGAAATATCAGGAAATTGATCCTATGGCTCGCGTTACCGTTGAAGATTGCATTGATAAAGTCGACACCCGGTTTGATCTGGTTTTGTTGTCGGCCCATCGCGCCCGGACAATCCTTTCTGGTGCGCCGCTTCTTGTTGAACGTGATAACGACAAAAACACAGTTGTTGCTTTACGTGAAATCGCCGATGAAGTGGTGAGTATTCCTGAGCTGCAAGAGAGCCTGATCTCTGGTCTGCAACGGGTTCTGCCCGAAGAGGAAGCCGAAGCCGAAGAATTGCTGGCCATTGAACAAAAAGCTGAAGAAGAGCCTGTTAGTGAGCTTGATATGATGCGGGCATTGACTGCTGACCGTGACGGCTCTTCCGACAGTCGATTCTAGCGGCAATGACAGGGGAGCATTCATCCCCGGCACCTTCCGTCTTTGTCGACGGTATCCGTTCTACATTTTTAGGACCGGATCAGCTCGTTGCTGGCGTTCGCAAATATGATCCAAATGTGGATGAAGAGCTTCTGCGGCACGCCTATGCCTATGCCAAAGAAAAACATGGCACCCAAACTCGAAAATCTGGAGAGCCATATTACGCACACCCGGTAAATGTCGCAGCCATTTTGATGGAATTGCGATTGGATAGTGCTTCGATTATCACCGCTTTGCTGCATGACACGGTCGAAGATACAGATGCAACGCTGGAGGAGTTGTCCGAGCTGTTTGGCCCGGAAATTTCTGATCTAGTCAATGGCGTTACCAAGTTGACCCATCTGGAAGTTAAATCAGATCGGTCCAAACAAGGCGAGAATTTACAAAAATTCGTGCTGGCGATTACTCGAGATGTGCGGGTGTTGCTGGTGAAATTGGCCGACCGCTTGCACAATATGCGGACCCTGCAACACATATCCTTTCGGCCCAAACGCGAACGCATATCTCGCGAAACCCTAGAGATTTATGCGCCATTGGCCCGGCGCATCGGGGTGCAGAAAATATGCTCGGAACTAGAAGACCTAGCTTTCCTATATCTCGATCCACCGGCCTATGTGACCACAACCAAGCGCCTGAAAGTTGTGCGCGAAAAACACATGCAGGCGGTTCGACAATTATCGGAGGACCTGACCAATCTGGTATTGAATAGCGGTATGGAAGCCACTTTGTACGGCCGGGAAAAACGGCCCTATTCGATCTGGCGAAAACTGCAACGTAAGAATATCACGTTTGACGAAGTGGCAGATGTGTATGCGTTTCGGATCATTGTTGAAAAAGTAGAAGATTGTTATGCGCTGTTGGGGTTGATTCATACTTCATGGCGCTGCGTGCCTGACCGGTTCCGAGATTTCATTTCGGTGCCCAAACCAAATCAATACCAGTCTTTGCACACCACGGTGATCGGCAAGGGCAATGTGCGAATTGAGTTGCAAATTCGCACCGCTGAGATGCATCGAATTGCCGAGCAAGGCGTAGCCGCCCACTGGCGCTATAAACAGGGTGCATACGGGTATGACGCGGCCACCGGTGGTGATCCGCTTGAACCGCTAAAGCCCCTGTTGGAGATTATCGAACACGGCGGCGATCCGGATGATTTTTTGGAACACGCTCGGTTGGAAATGTTTCAAGACCAAGTGTTTACCTTTACGCCGAATGGAAAGCTGATCACGCTACCGGAAGGAGCCACAGCGATTGATTTTGCCTATGCCGTGCATACTGACATTGGTGATGAATGTGTGGGCGTTCACATCAATGGGCGCGAACGGCCTTTGCGTACGCAACTGCAAAATGGCGATTCTTTAGAGATCATCCGTGGGGGACGTAAAGAACCGCCACCGGGGTGGGAAAGCAATGTAGTGACTGGCCGAGCTAGATCGGCCATCCGGCGTTTGGTCCGTCAATCTGAACGATCCGAGTTTCGAAAACTGGGTAAACGTTTGGTCGAACGCATTTTGAGCAGCAACGGATTGTCGGGAAAAGTTAATTTGTCCGAAGCTGTTAGCCGGTTGCAAGTCAAGAATGTAACTCAATTGTATGTGCAGCTTGGCCGGGGGCATTTGAAGGGCGGCGAATTTCTGGACGCCTTATATCCCGGCAGGGATCGTGCTGCCGTTGAAAATGTATACCAACGTGAATTGATCACCGATGAAACCGCAGACTTTTATGTTGGCGGTAAAGGATTAGCGCGCGGTGTTTCCATGCACTTTGCCCATTGCTGTACACCGCTGCCCGGGGACCGGATTTTGGCGATACCTGATAAAGGACGTGGGTTGGTGGTACACGTGATTGACTGCGAGGTCATGGCCAAGGCGATCGACGAGGGTAGTGAGCCGGTAAACTTGGCGTGGACCCCACATGCCGCAAGCGAAGGCGCTTCCATCGGGCGCATCTTGGCCACGGTGATCCATCGTTCGGGTTCATTGGCTGAAATCGCTGAAGCAGTTGGACGCTCCAAAGGGAATATCATGGATGTAAAAACCTTGAGTCGGGGTGAAGATTTTTTTGACATGTCTTTTGATGTGGAAGTGCTGGACGCGAAGCATATGTGGAATATCGTGGCGGCAATTCGTAGTTGTGCCTGTGTAGACAGTGCCGAACGGGCTAAAGGCCAAGGGCCAGAAGACCAGAAACTGGAAGGAATGGATCAGTGAATACCGAACAGGTTCTTGAGGAGTTCAAACAAGCCGGTGCTTTGTTGGAGGGGCATTTTACCTTGTCATCGGGGCGGCACAGTCCGTTTTTCTTGCAAAAAGCCTTTGTGTTTATGGATCCGGTGCGCACCGAACGTTTGTGTCGGGCGTTAGCGGAAAAAGTAAAGCAATCCAGTCTGGGTCCGTTTGATGTGATTGTTTCTCCTGCCGTGGGCGGTCTGATCCCCGGATATGAGACTGCGCGCCATCTAGGGCTGGGCGCGATGTATGTGGAGCGTGAAGGCGGGGAGTTTGTGTTGCGCCGAGGCTTTTCTTTGCAATCCGGGGCAAAAGTGCTGATCGTCGAGGATATTGTCACCACCGGCTTGTCATCGCGTGAATGTATCGACGCGGTGCGGGTCTTGGGCGGTGACGTGGTGGCCGAAGCCTGTCTGATCAATCGTTCGGGCGGCAAGGCAGACGTCGGTGCGCCTTTGCTGGCATTGGCTGAGGTGAATTTTCCGACCTATGCACCAGACGAAATTCCGGCGGAACTGGCTGCGATTCCAGCCATTAAACCGGGTAGTCGGGATT
>JAJFFR010000101.1 GCA_021776555.1 Robiginitomaculum sp. | reverse complement strand
AAGGCTTGGTCCCGCTCATTTCGTTGTCTGACAAAATCATCCAATTTGGTTTGGCGGTTGATCTGCACATTGTGGCGGGCCTGTTCGCCGACACTGGTTTCAACCACAAATTCGCTGCGGCCCGGCGCCAAATAATCGTGGCACAAAAACATCCGAGTTTCATCGGCAAGTTGGTACAGGCGCTGGATCGAATGAAATAGTTGCTCGGCATCGCCGCCTGGAAAATCAGTTCGAGCGCAACCATAATCCGGCATGAACACCGTATCGCCAACGAACAAGGCCTCGCCCACCAAAAAACTGATACAGGCTGGGGTGTGTCCCGGCGTCGCCAGCACCTCGATCTGCAACTCGCCAAGCTCAAGCGTCTCGCCGTCCACCAGCAATTGGTCAAACTGTGATCCGTCACAGGTAAATTCTGGCTCGAACCCAAACAGCGGTGAAAAGTGGGCTTGCACCTGCTCAATGCCCTTGCCGATGGCGGTTTTGGCAGCAAGCTGTTCGGACAAAAATCCGGCGGCGCTTAAATGGTCCGCATGGGCGTGGGTTTCTAAAATCCATAAAATGTCGAGTTTTTGTTCTCGACAATACGCCAAAATCTGTTCGGCAGAGCTGGTTTGTGTGCCAGCGGAAACCGGGTCATAGTCCAGCACCGGATCAATGATTACCCCTTTACCGCTTTTGGGGTCATGCACCACATATTGAGCGGTGAACGTGGCGGGATCAAAAAAGGATTTGACCATGGGTTGGTTGATTTTCGGCGCCATTAACAGTTATCCCACACAAAATAGGGTAAAAACCCTCTTCGGGGCGTTTCTGCCTTGCTTTTGAATATGAGTAAATACTAATATGCAGAATATGGCTTTGCAGGAAATAGAACAAAATGTAGATCGCGCGGCATCCCTGCTGCAAGCGATGAGCAATCCGAAACGATTGCTTGTTTTGTGTATCCTAGCCGATGGCGAACATTCGGTCGGTGCCTTGGCCAAACAGGTTGAGCTAAGCCAATCAGCATTATCTCAACATCTGGCCCGGTTGCGCGATGACGGTTTTGTCAACACACGCCGCGAAGCGCAAACTGTGTATTATTCAGTGGCTGGCGGCGAGGTCGAAGCGGTCTTACAAGCCCTGCACGGGTTATATTGCGCAACCTGAGCGCCAAATCACCGTTCCAACACCACATTCATATGAGCTTGTTCAATCAGTCGGTAGCCGCAGCTTAATGCCAGTTCGACACAATCAACTGACCAGTCTGGGTTGCGCTCTAAGATGAGCAATTTGGGTAAGTCGACGGTTAGAGTTTCTTCAAAGTATGCGGGCAGCACCTGATCCTCGGCCCCCTCGATATCCATCTTCAACGCATCGGCCCCCAGCATGTCGTGGGTTTGCAGCAATTCAGACAACACCCGGGTCTGGACCATAAACTCGTCGTCTGGCTCCGCGCCGGAGCGCAACGCAAAACCAGTCGCTCCGCGATTTTGTTTGGACAGGCTCATGCGCGCCACGCCCTTATTCGCCGCGACCGCACAATCAGCATGGGTAATTTGCAATGATTTATTGGCCAACAAGTTAAAACGTAAACGCTGTTTGATCACCGGTTGCGGCTCCACCGCCAGCGCCCGTGCCTTTGGCCCGGCAGCTGCCGCAACCAATAAAGAATACAAACCAACATTAGCCCCAATATCGACAAAGCGAAATTCCGGGTGAATGCGATCCAGTAAAACCTGGCGCTCAGTAGGATCAAAGCGCTCTGGGGTCAGCAGGGCGCGTTTCTCACACAAATTATCGCTTGGGTATAATCGTAGTTTTGCGCCAAAGCGCTCGACATCCAACGGGGTTTTTCGTGCCGTTAACACCAACCGCCGGGCAAGTGACCCCCACAAGGAGTTGGGCGCTTTTATGCTTTGCGCGATCGCCATGGCCTCAAACCGGGTCGGTGCAAAACTTCCCCAGCTTTGGGTATATTGGCCTTCGATCATGATTTTGTTTCCTGCTTGGGTCAGGACTTACACAAAATGCCCTTCTGCATCAAATGCCAATCCAAACGCAGTGCGCAATTCTGGACCGGGTAACACGGCTTTCGGCTTGCCCTCTATGGCCAGTTTTCCGTCTTGCAATACGATCAAATGATCGGCGAAACGACTGGCTAAGGGTAGGTCATGCAACACACACAACACAGTTTTTCCTGCTTTGCCTTGATCGGCCAAGATCTGCATCATGGCTAATTGTTGGGCTGGGTCGAGCGCCGCATTGGGTTCATCGACCAAGAGCAAATCAGCCTCGACCGCCAAAGCCCGAGCCAGCAATACGCGCGCTCGTTCGCCGCCCGAAAGCTGATCCATTCGCCGTTCCGCAAATTGGTCAACCGAACAAAGGCCCATGGCCTGATCAATAGCGTGATCAGCCTGCTGTTGGCTTTCACTTGGGCCTAGCCGACCCAATGCGACCAAGGCCCGAGCGGTTATCGGCCAATGTATTGGCGGGTTTTGAGCCAGATAGCTTAACCGCTTGGCCCGCTTTGGGGCTTGCATGGCGGTTAGGCTTGTCCCGTGCCATAAAACCTCGCCCTGCTCAATCGGCAACAATCCAGCAATTGAGCGCAACAAGCTCGTTTTGCCCGAGCCATTGGGTCCGACAATGACGTTCAGGCCCGGTGCAATTTGCAAGGAAATTTCTTGCAAAATCAGTCGGTCATTTAGCTTGAGAGAAAGTTGTTTAATTTTGAGCATGCTCACAAATGCTCCCTTTGAGTTCGCCAGATCAAATACAAGAACAATGGCGCGCCCAGCAAGGCGGTGACCACACCCAGATAAAGCTGGGTACCCGGGCCACTAAGTCCACGCGAAACCATATCGGCCACCAACAATAAGCCACCGCCAACCAGCGCCGAAGGAAAAACCAAACGCCCCGGCTGGTGCCCCAAAAATGGCCGGACCAGATGCGGCGCAGCCAAACCAACAAAGCCAACCGCTCCAGCCACCGCCACCCCAGCCCCAACACAAAGCATGCTTCCCAGCACCACAAGCCGCCCGGTTCGCACCACCGAAAACCCCGACACCATTGCCGTGTCTTCGCCCAAGGTCAGCAGATCTAGCCCGCGCCCGGCCCGGCTCAGCACAAAAATACCCAAGGTAATCAACGGCCCAGCAAGCATGACATCCGACAAGGAACGATCGGCCACAGACCCCATCAACCAATAGGCAATTTCCGACAAAGCCCATGGGTTGGGCGATAAATTCATCAACAAAGCAGTCAACGCCGTAGCCAAGGAAGACAGCGCCACCCCGCCCAAGATCAACCCGGTGGCCGACGCACGCGCCGCACTTAATGCCAGCAAAAAAAGCGCCGCAATGGCTGCACCAACCATCGCACCCACAGAAACCGCCCACGGCAACGTGCTGGCCAAGCCGCTATAAATGACCAAGGCCGCCATCAGGCTAGCTGAGGACGAAACCCCGACCACCGCCGGATCGGCCAATGGATTGCGTAACAGCCCTTGCAAGGCCGCACCCGATGCGCCCAAGCCAGCCCCAACCGCCAAAGCCAATAAGGATCGCGGCAAACGAATTTGCCACAGAACAATTCGATCAACCGGGTCGCCCTGACCAAGCAAGGCCGCCAACCAATCACGAAACCCGATGGATTGGGCGCCCAAAGATAGCGAGATCAAAATCAATGCAGACAGCAAAAAAAGGAGACTGAAAATCAACCGGGTCATGATGGCCCATCCTTTACCATTTGGTCGAGCTGATCGGCGACCTGCTCGGCGGCACGGATTAGGTAAGGACCGCCGCACACCCAATACGCGCCGGGGATTTCCAGCGATGATGTCTGGCTGACAATTTGGCGCAACACAAAATGATTGCTGCGAAACTGCACGGCGCTGGGCGGGCCACCGGTGAAAAAGCTTTTCAGGATCAGGTCGGGTGGATGCGCTGCTAATTGCTCAATGGGAATTTGTCCCCAACCAGAAACGCCCAGATCATCCGCTAGGTTTTGACCTCCAGCGGCTCGGATCGCCGCATCGACCATGGTGCCGGTTCCGGCAGTTCCGAGTGTCGGGGTTAGATACAAAACCCGCAACGATCGGGCATCATTCTTGCTTCGGTGCTGCTTGCGTTGGGCCAATTTAGCCAAGCGTTTTTGCAAATCTGAAACCAGTGATGCAGCCCGCCCTTCCGCGTGCAAAAAATCACCCAAGCTCTGTATCGACGTTTCAATTCCGGCAAAATCATTGGTCCATGGCAAGACGTGAACCTGACTGCCCCGGCTTTGCGCCAATTGGGTTGCCATTTGTTTATCGCCTGGACCCAACACCAACATGGCCGGAGCCAGCGCCAACAGTTTTTCGGCTTCTGGCCACGCACCAGCTTTGCTTTGCAAGGGTTCCGGCGCTAGCGATAACGACCCGTCAGCTTGCCAAGACAATGCCTTAATCCGGGCGGGATCGGCCAATGCCAAAACATACCCATCCCCACACAATGATGTGGAAACGATTGGCTGCGGCTCGGCGGCCTTGGCACTGCTTGCCAACAATCCACCAAACAAAACGAGCATAAATGGCCTAAAAACGCGCAACGACCCCTCCATAAATGGCCCGGGATTGGCCGGCAAAGCCGACGACTTCTTGATACTGGCTATCGACTAGGTTTTCACCGCGTAGGTAAATTGAGAACTTATCCGAAATGTTACGGCTAACTTTGGCTCGAACCAACGTAAAGGCTGGCAAAGTCACGCGCTGAAACGTCGAAAAGTCCGTATCCTGCATATCACCATTATGATCAATGCCTAGCCCGACTTGCCATTTACCCGCCGGGTCATGCCAGAGCAAATTAAACGAAGCCAGAAAATCAGGACGACGCAGCTCAGGTAAATTGTTTTCTTCAGCTTTCAAAAAGCTCATTGATCCACTGGCTTGCAACCCGTGGAACAACTCTACATCTGCCGCCAGCTCAACACCGCGGCGCTGGCTGTCGCTAGTCCGGTTGCGGGCGGTGGATGGAAACACTGCAAAATCTGTGAAAATCTCGTTTTCCAAATCGGCGGTAAACCAAGTGATCGACGCATTGCCACCCAAGAAATTTTGCTCCCAGCCCAATTCAAATCCAGTGGATTTCTCAGGCTGCAAATCAGGATTACCCACGAAGAATGCCGGAAAAAACCCGAACAGCTCAAAAAAACCGGGGTTTTTCACGCCTTGCCCAAAAGAAGCCCGCAAGCGGCCATTTAGAGGCGCAACGGCCCAAGCCAATCCGGCTCGTACACTTTGGGTGTCGGCAAACAAATTATTTTGTTCGGATCGAGCCGACAACGCCACACTCAAAGGCCCGGCATTGGCCTGATAGTCCAGCGCCCCGGCCCACATATCATTAGCTTGTTGCTGGTTTTGGCCGGCTCCGGGACCACCATCGTTTTCATATGTCTCAAAGCGTCCTTCGATTAGTCCGGTCAAATGGTGTTGGATCGAACCGCTTGACCCGTTGAAGGTGGTTTGAGCACCAATACGAGTACGTTGTCCTTTGGAACGATTCGCTCCTTGGGCTGTGCGGCTGTTCAAATAGGAGGCATAGACCTCATGCTGGAAACGATCCTCGAACGATCCATTTTGCAAGGTAATTCGACCCATGGCGATATCGGTATCTAGTTCCCGAGCCACATCGTTCAAGCGCCCATCAAAATCGGTGTCCGAATCAAATCCGGCGCTTGCGCTTTGCGCCCGGCCCCGGACGTTGATCATCCAGCCCGGCCCCAACGGCAAATTGACTCCGACCAATCCGGTCACATGGGAAAACCCATCCCGTTCGCCGTTCTGGCCCGAAACGTCATAGCCATCACTGTCCAGCCCGGAAACCTGACCCCACAGCTTGAAATCGCCATCAGCCCGTGAGGCGCGCAATGAGCTAGAAACCGTATCAAATGTACCGCCTTCCAAACGGGCAATAAACTGATCGCCATCTTTTATGGGTTCGTTCGAGATGTTGATCACGCCGCCAATCGCATCGGTCCCCCACAGGGCCGATTGCTCGCCGCGCAATATCTCGATCCGGCTGACCCCTTCAGTGGTCGCTCCGCCAAAATTAAAACTGTCAGTAAATGGGTCGCTGGCCTCCATCTGATCGATTAGCACCAGCACATGATTGGCTTCGGAACCACGGATGCGTACTTGGGTCAGCCCGCCAGCCGGACCGGAACGATTGACCGCAATGCCCGGCATTTGGCGCAAGGCATCGGCCACAAAGCTATCGCCGCGCAATTCCAATTGTTCCGCATCCAAAATGCTGGCTGCTGCGGTGACTTCGGATAATGGGATCGGACGGCGCGAGCCGATCACCAAAATCGGTTCATCGATACTCGCCGTATTGGCGTCTTGGGCAAAACCCGGTTGGGATAAAACCGTGCTGGCCAAGGCCAGAACGGACAGTTTGGGGTAATTCATTTCGTTCTCCATGACGAAGTCCCCGGCACAGGGAGAACCCCCGACCAGTGGACGGTTTTGTGGTTTCGTCACGAACGGTGCTTTTGGCCCGCGCCTCTGCGATCTGATCCCGGATCAGAAGCGGACGAGCATCGGCAGGTCTTCCGGCTCACGGGTAAAACGATGATCGCACCTTCCCGGAAAAATCTTTCCAGTGGCGTTTTGCGATCACCTCACCGCTTACGGCTGCGGGCACAGCCACGGATTTGGAAAATCAGATTTTCCGCACCGTGTTCCCTGTTATCACTTTTCTTCGCAAGAAAAGTACCGACGGATCATTTCGTAGAAAGTTGGGCCGATCAGGTCAAGTTTTTTGGTAATCCTTACCGGGTCTTTAGCTCGTAAGGACGCGGGGTTTTGCCCTCACCAGTACGATCCCCTCATCCCGGCCTTCTCCCTGAGGGAGAAGGGGCGCTGTGCGAGCAAACCCATGCACCAGACCCCCTCTCCCCGCTGGGGAGAGGGTTGGGGTGAGGGGGCTGGACCTGCTCAGGACAGGTCTTTTGGCAAGAACGCGCCGGAGGCGACCAGCTTTTCAAGTTTACGCATTTTAGCTTGGGATTTTTGCCATTCCCACCAAACAAAGGCGATTTTGGGTCCGGTAACCAGATAGCGTCGCCACATGCGACCCGGTTCGCTCAACAAGCGATGCAGCCACTCAATTCGGGCTTTTTGCATCCATTTTGGGGCGCGGGAAATTTTGCCGGCCAGAAAATCAAGACTCGCCCCAACACAAAGACCAACCCCTTCACAATCGCCACGGCGCAAACAGGCTTTGGCCACGATTTCTTGCTGTGGTGAACCGACACAGAAAAAGGTAAATCGGGCAGGATTGTTAGCGACGAACTCGGCGCATTGTTGCACGGCGGCCAAATTCTTGCGTAACCCCATCGGCGGTTCGAACCAGCGAACATCTTTGAGACCATAGCGTTCGGTGACAGCATCGACCACATCGGCGCTAGCCCCGATTACCACAACAGGTTCTTCTGGATCAATCGCCCGCTCAAACAAGCTCTCGGTCAGGTCAGAACCGGGCGTGACATCAACCTGCTCACCCGAAATCATGGCGATTAACTCCAGCACTCGCGAGTCACAAACCGTCAACCAGGCTTCCGCATAGAGCAACCGGATCCAGCCCGGTTCCTTTTGCATGCGAACCAGATGGTCCACATTGGGCGTAACCACAAACCGGAACGGTTCGCGCGGTTTGACTTCCGCGATACGGGTAAAGGCGGTCTCGAAATTGATCCGGTCAAACGTGCCGTTCAGAAACCAGAAATGGCGAGATTGTTCCCGCCGGGTTCCCGATTGCTCTACCGAATAAAATGTGTCGCTCATCAGACCCGTAACTCCAAACCAGTTGTGTCGTTTGTTGTACCGAACGAGCGTTAATGGGCGATTGGCAGGCAAGGTTAACAAACAGTTGCGGCGGCGCGCTGGGGCCGGGGACCGAGAAGGTTGAAATCTGGGGACCGCGAGTGAAACAGCAGGCACCAACTTCAATTCAAGGGCGTCATGTTCCGATGCTTCGAGGTCGCTACGCGACACCTCAGCATGAGGTGCGTGGTGTGAGGTGCTGTTCGGAAAAACCATCTCCGTTCAGCGGTCCCGGGCTCCAGAGCCGGGGTCCAGTTCTGGTGAGTACCGTTTGCATCAAGTCGGTCTGGACCCTCGGATTGTATCTGGCTTTCACCTACACATTTTGTGTTTTTGTAGCATGATGTTGGGTGCCAGTGACCTTCGGCCGAAGGTCACTGGCGGCAGCGAGCGGTTGTGCCCTCCGACGACCGTTTACGGTCGAACTTGATCTAAACCCTCGCCTGCCTCCTTTTCATCGTCCGAACGGTAGAGAGACCTTCGAC
>JAJFFR010000011.1 GCA_021776555.1 Robiginitomaculum sp. | reverse complement strand
ATCGATGAAATCCACACCATTATTGGAGCCGGTGCAACATCGGGTGGTGCGTTGGATGCCTCCAATTTATTGAAGCCGGCTTTGCAAAACGGAACCCTGCGTTGCATGGGTTCAACTAGCTATAAAGAACACCGCCAACACTTTGAAAAAGATAGAGCTTTATCGAGGCGCTTCCAGAAGATTGACGTGGTGGAACCAAGCATTCCTGATGCGATCAAAATCATGCAAGGCCTAAAGCCGTATTTCGAGGATTTTCACGATATTCGCTACACGCTGGATTCGATTAAGGCTGCGGTTGAATTGTCGGCGCGGCATCTGACCGACCGTAAATTGCCCGACAAGGCAATTGACGTGATTGACGAGGTCGGGGCCAGACAGCGTCTGTTGCCAAAATCTAGACGTAAGAAAACCATTGGCGTTAAGGACGTCGAAGACATCATTGCCCGCATGGCGCGGATCCCGCCCAAAACCGTCAACAAGTCTGACGAAGCGGCCCTAAAATCTCTGGATACGGATTTGAAACGTGTGGTGTTCGGTCAGGACGCAGCCATTGAGCAAGTATCAGCCGCCATTAAGATGGCCCGAGCTGGCTTGCGCGAACCCTTAAAACCGATCGGTTGTTATTTGTTTTCCGGTCCAACTGGAGTCGGGAAAACCGAAGTAGCGCGGCAACTGGCGTCGGTTATGGGTGTTGAATTGCTACGGTTCGACATGTCTGAATACATGGAGCGACATTCGGTTTCGCGTCTTATCGGGGCGCCTCCGGGGTATGTTGGTTATGACCAAGGTGGGTTGCTGACCGACAAAGTCGACAAACATCCACACTGCGTGCTGTTGCTGGATGAGATTGAAAAAGCCCACCCGGATGTGTTCAACATCTTATTGCAGGTGATGGATAACGGCGTACTGACCGATAATAACGGCAAGTCGATTGATTTTCGAAATGTGATCTTGATCATGACCACCAATGCCGGTGCATCGGACGCAGCGAAAAACTCAATCGGGTTTGGCCGTGGCAAACGTGACGGCGAAAACGAAGAAGCCATCAAGCGGCTGTTTACGCCGGAATTTCGCAATCGTCTGGATGATATTGTTGATTTTGCACCGTTGGATATCGAAAGCATCCACCGCGTTGTTGATAAATTCATGCTGGAACTGGAATTGCAGCTCGAAGATCGTGGTGTCAGTTTTGAACTTAGCCCAGCTGCCCGCAAATGGCTGGCCGAAAAAGGTTATGATGAAAACTATGGGGCGCGACCATTATCCAGAACCATTCAAAGCCATGTCAAAAAACCATTGTCGGATGCGATATTGTTTGGGGATCTGAAAAATGGCGGATTGGTCAAGGTTGATACTGATCCAAAAAATGCAGATAAACTGACCTTTTCGTTGTTTCCCGAAGGACCCAAGCGAAAATCAGGCAAAAAACCCTCTCGCAGAGCGAAAAAGAAGCCGGTTCAAAGCAAGTGAGTAAACTGCCGTTGGCGCTATTGCCTGACGAATATGCGGTTTGCCAGTTACAGCACTGGAGCCAAGCACCGGATGGTGTCGGTGAGGCGCTGTTTTGCCTGACTCAGACCGCAGATGAGATTTCTCTGGTTTGTCGGCAGGATGTCGTGCCGGATGATGTGAAGGTCGAGCTAGGTTGGCGGGCTTTTGTGGTGCAGGGTCAGCTAGATTTTGCATTGATCGGTATTTTGGCCAAATTAACCACTGCACTGGCCGAGCATGGCGTTTCGGTGTTTGCCATTTCCACATTTAATACGGACTATTTGTTGGTCCGAACAACTGACTTGGAAAAAGCCAAACTGGCCTTGGCTCCGATTGCCAAGATTGCGTGAAGTTAGGGTTGAACAAACTCGCCCAAATCGGAATCATATACCCACAATTCGCCGCTAGAAATATCAAACCAGCCGCCATGCAATTGTAGCTTGCCTTGGGCTTCGCGTTGCTTGATGTCCGGGAATGTTCGAAGATTATCAATCGAGCGGATGATCGACGCCCGTTCCAGGGCCAATTGCTGTTCGGCCGGACCAAGGTTCGGTTCCGCCAACACTTTTTGCGTGGAAGGGGTGAGCAAGTCCATCCAATTGCCGATGAAATCGCCCGGCTCTCGAGATCCGGACGGAGAGGTTAATGCGGCAGCAATCCCGCCGCATCGGCCATGCCCTATCACCAAAATATGCTTCACTTTGAGCGCGGTCACGGCAAATTCTAAGGCCGCAGACGTGGAATGGTGCTCGCCATCGGGTTTTCGTGGCGGAATCATATTTGCCACATTGCGAATGACAAAAATCTCGCCGGGTCGAGTGTTGAAAATGGTTTCAGGCGCAGCTCTGGAGTCACAACAGGCAATAACTAAAGTTTCGGGCGCCTGTCCCTTTTCAGCCAATACCTTATATCGCCTGTTTTCTTGAATGAAGCGATCATTGCGAAAGGCGGTATATCCAGCAAGCAATGATGAGGGGAAATTTGTCATGAGTCAAAAATACCCAATTCTGGCAAGGCGATCAACGGCAAATAATTGGTGTTCAGCCTAAAAGGTCTGCCCAACGAACAGATAAACACTGGTATCGCCGTGTTCCGTGATGCCGGTGGCTAGATAGACAGGGCCGATGGGCGTGGGGGCTGCGATAAAGACGCTACCCGCTTTGGTCATATTGGAAAACCGAATATCATCCAGTCGCTCGAACACATTGCCGGCTTCCAGTGAAAACCCGAGGTATAGCGGCCAAGAGATCAATCCGGTTGTATCGGTTACCGGGCGATACCAGATCAACGAACCAAATGCTTTATGATTGCCAAGGCGCGAAGAGGGCGCAAGGCCTGATAAATTCAAAAATCCACCTAAACTTTCAGAGCCGATCCCCCCGGCTGACTCATCAAGTGCCAGACCTGCTTCTATATTGGGGATCAGCGTGCCACCGGCAAATGGTAATGCATGGACTAATTGAAAAGACAGTGTTTTGTCCTCAAACGTATCAAAATCGCCCGCCACCGATGCATTCATGCTGACCTGTCCCTGCCAACCGGAGGTGGGAAAAGCCAAGCTGTCAAACGTATCTAAGCGGAATCGGGCAAACATGTTGGTTGATTTTTCAGATTGTTTCGGAAATCCGGCAAAACCGATTGAGCGTTCAACTCGGATCCAATTATGTTCGGCTCCAATACGAAATTCACCTACCCTACCAATAGTTTTGCCTAAGGCAGTATTGATTGCCAAAGAATCAAAGCGAAATTCGCCGAGCGATGTGTTGGTATCATCAAACAAAGAGAAATTAGTTCGAACTGCGTCCAGACCGGCAGAAACAAACCAATCTTGTCGTGCGGAAAGAGGTTGGTACCATTCAGTTGAAAATGCTGGATCATTGCCGATGCGCAAGACTGAGCGCCATTCGGCTCCCAACCAGTTTAGATTGCGCCGTGTATAACTGACTTGTGCATTGAACGCGCCTTCATTTTCGAAATTACTTTGCATGGCAAAGCCAAACCGCAAAAACCCGTCACCGGCGGCTTGCTCTTGCAGGCTTAGCTGCAAGTGCGTGCCGTCTTCTTGCTCAAGCAAGCGGTAATCCACCCGGCTGAACAGATCATATCCATAAAGGTCGGTAATATCTTGGGCCAGTTGTTGTTGATCCAATGGCTTGTTTGCTTCGATATGGAGATTTGACCAAATCAGTTCATCAGAAGTGCTGGTTTGATTGTCCAGTTCGATGGCGACAATAAATGGAGTCGCTGCTGTTGTGACGACCTCTTCAACCGTTGCGGATTGAATGGCTATGGCAAGGCTTTGTAATTCCGGTAAAACTGTATCGGCGGCCTGACGCCCTACCAACACCAGCTCTTTGCCTTTTTCGAAATCAATTGGAGAAAACCCGGTTAAATCCGGTTTGATCAAGATATCAATTTCGGTCAGGCCTTCGAGTTCTTTTTCGGCTTGCTGAAGAGTAATAAACGCGGCCAATTGCCCAACTACATCAAACACATTGTTGATATCAACCGCTAGTTTGGGTGGGCGGGACAGATCGACCGCTATGATGATGTCCGCGCCCATTTGCCGGGCGATGCTGATCGGTAAGTTGTTAGCCAACCCACCATCAACCAACAGGTGATCGCCGATCTGCACCGGGGGCAATATACCGGGAACTGCCATGGAGGCGAACACAGCACGGGTTAAATCGCCCTCTGATAAAATGACGGTTTCCTTGTTTTCAAGGTCGGTGGCGATGGCTTTGAACGGACGGTCCAAGTTTGAAAAGCGTGCGCCGGGATTGCGAGTATTGATCAGCCGGGTCAGCTCAAAATAAAGCTTTTGCCCTTCAATAGCCCCTCTGGGCAGCTTTAGACCATCTTTGCCTATGCCTATTTTCAGGCGAATCGGGAAATCCACATCGTCTTGTTTGCGACGGAAGTTTAACCGGGACCGGTGCGAGGCATCAGCAAACATGTTTTCCCAGTCCAAATCGTCAACCAAAACAGACAGCTCGGCACCAGAATACCCGGATGTATAGGTCGCGCCTACCACCGCGCCAATTGACGTACCCACCACAATATCAGGCCGAATGCCTTCTTCTTCCAAACGTTGGATCACGCCCACATGGGACAGGCCCAACGCTCCGCCGCCACCCAATACCAAGCCAATTTTCGGGCGGGTGGTTTCAGTCGGGTTGGTTGTCTGGGCCATTCCTGTTGAGGAAACGGCCAATAAACAAACTAGAAAAAGAGCACGCATGATAAACTCGACCAGCAAAACAGATAGCTATCCTGTACTCGGTTACAGATTGCTATCTGGTAAAGGTCTTCAGGCAGGTTTTCCCAGCGCAGTCGCAATTTTGTCGGCTTGGGCGCGTAAAACTTCCATATCGGCCATTTTTCCACGGCAATGACGATCCATCGGTTGGTTATCAAAGCGCGGAATTATAAGAAAG
>JAJFFR010000002.1 GCA_021776555.1 Robiginitomaculum sp. | reverse complement strand
AAGACCAGAAGGCTGTCATTTGAGCCTAAGCTGCGAGACAGAACATTGCGGATCTGATCGCTGGTGGTTTGGGCCTTCAATACCCAAATGCCGGGCACTGGTTCGATCGGTGGACCAAACCCAGCCAAGGTTTCTTCAAACCGAACTTGATCATCTGGCGAGATGCGGGCCATTAGCGCAAACTGGCGCATTTGCGGGTTTGTCTGGTCAGTATGTGCTTCAGCAGAAGCTGGTTTCGAGACGGAGGGCTGTTCTGCAACTTTGACAGTTTGCGGTTGAAAGACTTCGTCCAGTAAAGAGATATCGCCAGCCGGTTGGAAGCCCTGATCGCGATTGTCAGCCACCATGGTGTTGGGGGCCAAACGACCTTCCAGTGCGAATTTTCGCATTCTTTCCAAGGTGTAAGGTCCATAGACCATGTCTCGCACTTTGATAAACCAGTTCATGTCAAACTTTTCCGTTTGTTTTGATTTGAAACGTATTGCCCGGATCAGGCATTTTCTGCATTGGGCGTTGGCGGGTCAAATTGAATGGCAAATCCGCTGGCCAAGCGGCGGCTGATCGTGCCGCAAAGCTTACCTACTTTTACCGGTTCACCCAAGGTCACGTGCTCAGTGCTCTCTACCGCCAGTCCGGAGATCGAGATGTCAATCGCATTAGCGACAAAGCGAGTTCCGTCTTTCATTTCTAAGTGGACCATCCCTTGATGCTGGGTCCGCACGTCGGCCCGGTCATCTTCGAGGCCAAGTCGCTCTGCGTTCATCAGCCAAGTCAGTTGGTTGGCCAATTGGTCGCGCTTGCGAGTAGTGGATTTGATAAGGAGCACAAAACCATCATCTGTCAGCCGAGAAACCTTGCCTTGAATACGGCCAAGTTCTTCGGCCATCAGAATAATGTCCTGCTCAAGCGGCGGTTGAAAATCAGACTGCAAGGATAATCCGCCAGGCGATATATCATTGATTTCGCAGGGGTATTCCCAACCGTTTTCGGCTAAAAAACGACCGCTCAAAGTTAGCTCTCCACGGGCAAAATGTCGGTTTTCTGCGGCTAATCGGGCCACAATGCGGGTCCGGCGTTTGTCCAGTTTTTCGGGTTGTGCGATCATTTTTTCATTTCACAATTTGATTATGACCCCATCATGACGAATGAGCGTAAACATTTGTTTGATAAACCAGCAAAAAATTCCGGCAGAAATTACCTATGGAGCAACTTTGTTTGGCGTTATTTGCCGGTATTCAATCTGTCCCGCGAAGCGTTTTTGAACGCACATCGCCGACTCTCGGTTTTATCAAATCTGAAACGCTGGAAATGGTTGTGATGTAATGAGAACGAAAATTATAAGTTATTGTATTTATGTAAGAAATACAATCTTGTATTGTTATCATTCCAAATGAACTGGGACCAGCTTTCCAAAACCTTACTTCAGCATTTTGATGAAATTGACCAACCCAAACGGCCTGTTTCTTGCGTAACCAATATCCGAAGAATGAATTGGAGAATTTTATGATGCTGGATCGCACAAAAAAATATATCCCGGCACTTATTCTGGGGACAACGGTTTTAGCTGGGTTTGCGCTGACCGGCGCGGCGACGGCGGGTGATCCGTGTTGTGGTCACAAGAAGGATCATGAAATCCGGGTGCCGGGCTTTCGGGTCAACGGGCCAAACTTGTCGATTTCCTCGACCAATATGACCATGAAAAAGGGTGGCAGCGCCACGATCAATTCCAATCAGGGATTTGTCTTGCAGGGCCAACAATCCAACCCCGGTTCCTTTTTCGGCGGTGGTGGCGGTGGTTTTGTATCCGATGGCCCGGTACCAACCGTGATCAATAATTTGCTGGTCGATGCCGAAGCGCAAACCAAAACCATTACTGAGCAAATCGAGGTGCCGTACACCGAAACGATCATGTCGAGCCGGTGGGTCGAAAACATCTATGTGCTGCAAGCAGTTTGCATGGACGATAGCGGCACGCCGCATCCGGCCTCACGGCCTGATCCGCATGACCAAGTTGATCCTAATTTCAACGGCGAATTGTTTCGCTGCATGGCTGGAACTTGGATGCAGGTCACACTGGGCGAATATGCCGGTGGTGACTGGACCAGCGGGCAGTTCAATAATGGCTCGACCATTGTTTGCGCCAAAGGCGAGGCTTTGGTTCATCGGGCTGGGGGGCAAGTAACCTGCGCCGCCCAAACTCCGCGCCGCAATTGCAATGAGCGTTCCTTGCTTCGCAAATTCGGTCCCGGTGTCAAAGTGGTTCGCATCTCGCGTCAGGAACAGTTCTCTGAACAGATCACCAAAACCAGAACCGAAACCCGCACTCGCACGGTACAGGTTGAGGCAAAATCCTCTGCGGTCAAACGCACCTTGATCTTGAGCGGTGGCGTTGGCGGTGGCGGATAAACTAGCCGGCAATACCATATCGGTAATGACCGGTAATCGGCCAGGCGAACAATACGTCTTCGAGCTGTGGACCTAACCCTGCATTGTGTACCACCAGCGGGTCGTCACTTCCCGGCGCTTTTTGGTCGGTAACAATCCCGATATGCGGCCGGTTTCCCGGCAACATCCAAGTCACCAGATCACCAGTCGACCAGGATTTCGGGTCCTGATCGGGTGCGATGGACTGCCCGTTGCGCGTAAAGAAGGTTTGCAAATTGGGCACGCGCCGATGATCGATATTACGGTCCGGGCGGTGCAAGCCCCAACGGGCCGGATAGGCTGCAAAGTTGGCCTTGATGTCTTCATGGACCAATACTTGTAGATCAACGCCCAAAGCGCGGTAGCTTCGAATGATCACATCGGTGCAAACGCCAGTATCGGGGGAAACATCTCCGCCCGGATAAGCAATGGATTGGTAACTGCCATCATAAGTTATCTGGTGGCGGGTTCGCTCCATTGCTGCCACCGACAGATCAGTGCTGGTGCTTTGCGCCGCCGCGATGGCCGGGAACCCAAACAGTAGGGCAAATATCCAAATAGGTTTGTTCATGCGAACCATCATGGCACCAAACCGGGCCAAAACACGGCGGCTTGGTGATCATACCATGAAGGTTTGTGCGCTAGCGTCTCAGCACCCACGGCACAATCAATGTAGCCAGCGCCGAAATGCCAAACACTTCACGCTCGCCCATCCACGCCGGGATCAAATCAATGCCAAACAATTGCGGACTAGAATCAGTAAATACGATCATCACCACGCCAACCAAGGCAATGGCCACAAAGCCCAGCCCAAATTTCTCCAAACCGTCCTGCATACCCGTTCTCCACTTTCACCGAAAGTCAGTTTCGCAAACCTTTGCCAATATCCGATTAGAACAATCGCTAAAATTGCAAATATCGGGGTAAAAAAAGAAACAGCTTGGTGCTTGGGTAGGTTTGCCCCCGGAATAAACCAAAGCGCATCGCAAAACCCGCAACCTGCTTTGCCAATTACCCCGATCTGAATGACCGGGTTCATGATGTCAAAAACTCATGTTTCATTGGAGTATTGCCTGTATTTACGTTGTCAAAGAGCCGCAATTCAGACCGGATCCGGTCAATCGCCGCTCCAGTATAGCAGGATCATGCGGGCCACGAATTCTGGCCCATTATTCCCCAACCCCAAGCGTCAATGAGTGTCAACAAGTGTAGATTATTTGTGGTTTATCAGCGTGCGTCTGTTCCGGCTTTGGGAATTCATTGCGGATTTATTGTGAAGCCCATACCTGCCGTGACAATACAAAATGACAATGGGGGGAAACTGGTACGGGCCAGTTTTCCTTTTCCTAGTCTCGTTGCCACCTCACTGCGTGTCCGGGTGATTCAGCCTTCTGAAAAAATCATATTATCTGTACTATTCTTGGGGCGCATCATCGACTTTGATGAAACGTACACCGTTAAATAATAAGGCGGTTACGCCGGTTGATCCAATTTCGAATTTCAATGGATCAAAAGAACCTGGTCGAAAATCCACTTCAATTGTTTCTTCATGGTCATGAGGGTATCCCACGCCCTGTAATAACCCCCAGCTCAAGCTAAAATACTGCTCTTCATTCAGTGAAATCACAATTTTTCCACTCAATGGATGTTGATATTTTCCAATGTATTGGACGGTGTCATGAGCAAGTTTCCATTTCGAGGATTTTCGAAGTGTCATTTTATCGAGGAGGCGTTTTTTGGCTTGCTCAGCACGTTCCTTCAGGGTCTCGATTTGTGGTTCAACAAGGTCGGCCAGCGCTTGTTCCGACTTGCCAAGCAATTTCCCATATGCAGCATCTTCAATAATGCCGCTAAGATAGTTTGCTTTCAATCCATTTTCATTGTGAAGAACGACCAAGCCAACCTTTTCAGTGGGCAGGTAAGAAATAAGTGCTGATGCACCGGCATACCCACCTGTATGAAAACGAACCGGATGCCCATCACGGTTTCCTGTCATCCATCCATAAGCATACCCATTAAAATATCCGCCGTCGGTTTCAATTTGTTGTTTTCGTTGTTTTTGGATAATTGCCGGGGAGAAAATTTCGCGTCCATCAACAACACCGTCATTCATTTGGGCGCTGACAAACCGTGCGGTATCACGCGCCGTGGCCAGTAAGCCGACTGAATACATGGTGTCATCGGTTTTGCGAAGATAAACAGGGGTTTTTCCCTTGCTGACCTTATAGGAATATGGTTCCGCCATCGCCCACCCATTTTGTTTGATTTCGCTGATGAATCCAGTGGTTTTTTTCATATGGAGGGGGTCGAGAATTGTGGTGGACATTGTATTGCGCCAATCTTGGCCGAAGTGATTATCAAACCAGATAGCCAGAATGTTATAGCCAATGTTGCTATATTCAAATTCGCCTAGTTGCGCATTTGCGCTCGGGTAGGAGTTCGCAACCAGTTCCAGTCGCGAAGTGGGGGAACGCAAACCAATCCCGGTATATGATGCGGCCCATGTGAGCGGTTCATTATCAATGCCGGATGTATGGGTGAGTAAATGCTTCACGGTTATCGCTTGCGCATTGATCAATTCAAATTCCACTGATGGAAACAGGTCTTGCAAAGTTGTATCGAGGTCGATTTCACCGCGTTCTTCAGCGAGCAGAACCGCAAGTGCGAGAAACGCTTTTGTGGTGGAGGCAATATAGAATACTGTGTCTTTGTTTGCCTCTGTATTCGCCGCTATATTCGCATAGCCAAAATAGGCTTCATGAATAATTTGACCCTCTTTCATCACGATAACCGCCGTGCCAGAGGGCATGTTGGATTTAGTTTTTGTTTCAATAATGAATTTGTCTAATTGTGAAAAATCGTTGGAAGCACAACTTACCAGCCCAAGACAGCAAACAAGTATGAGTGGGAATAGAAATAATGTTCGGGCAAACATGAAACGCTCCATAAATCGTCTTAAACGGGTTAACTACGACATTTGAAAAGTGTTGTAGTATCTCGCAGGTCAATTTATAGAACGCTATTGATATTGTATCATGTTTTTTGGTGTTCCGCCGTAAATGCGGCGAAACCAACGGGACATATGACTTTGATCCGAGAAGCCTGCATCCAATGCTGCCTTGCTTAATGTTTCGCCATTCTGAATAAGATTTCGTGCGTATGCAGTTCTTCTGGCCCGAATGAGTTGAAAAGGGGAAATGCCGAAAGACGCTTTGAAAGTTCGACATAAATGTTCATTCGACATTTGAGCAGATTCTGCAAGTTCGGCCAAACTTACGTGTGAAAGCGGCTCTTCATAAAGGCGATCCCATATTTTTCTGATGCGGGCTGACACCGTTTGGCAGGGAGTCCCGCAATCAACGGATCGGGCTAATAAACTGGAAAAGAAAATACTGGTTGCAAATTTGAGAGATCGGCTGTTTTTCTCGTCCAACAACATGATTAAATCCGCACAAAGTGCCCTGCCAGATTGATCCGCTTGAAATAATCGAGTACCGGAAAGCCGGCTTTCGACACACTTTGTTTCCAGTCCCGTAGCATCCGTAATTTGTTCAAGCGTGGGATAAAGAGCCTTGTATGAACAACCCCGGTCGGCATGTGAGTGGGCTGCGTGTGGCGTTTTGGGGCCAATGACCAAAAGATCACCTCGTCCCACCAACCCTGCTTCATCTTTACAAGTATATGCTTTCTCACCCGTGAAATACGCAGCTATGACAAATTCATCATGAACGTGCATATCCATGTTGAAACGATCTCCTTGACTATCAAGAGATTGTAATCCGCCAAAAATATCCAATTTCGAGAATTTCATTGTGCCAATGTAATCCCCCGGCAATTTAACTGCAAGTCGGGTAACGCACGGTCAGTGAGGTGATCCATCGACAGGAAATTCCGGTGAATAAAGTGGAGTAAAATTGCGGCCTGGACAGCTCCTGCCGTGACAATACAAAATAACACTGGGGCGGATGCCATTTCCAGTCCCCGGATTTAATCCGGGGTCCAGAAATGGTTGGAGCAACGTACCCTTAAAAAATTGGATCCCGGCTCTGCGCCGGGGACCTGGTAGGTGCTCAAACTAATGACTGTCCTTGCCGAGTCTGACTCCGCCTTCAACAAATCATCGGCCTTAGTGCCGTTATTCGGTTGGGATTGCTTTGGTATACAGTCCATCAAATGCGACCGACCAAGTTTCGCCGCCATCCGCTGAATTTTCCCAGAATTGGCGAACTGACCCATCGGGGTTTGGGGTCCAAGTAATTCTGTTTATCGTGTTGGTAATTTTACTGGAGGGCAGGTCTGCATCGGATAACACCATTTGTCCTTTTTCATTTAGGCCGCCTTCAATGTTGAGTGCGCCACCAGAATTTGACATCCAAGTTTGGTGCCATTTTTGGGTGTTGGCATCGTAAAAATTTAGGCTCATGCCAGTAAAGGCACCGGCCACATATTGTTCAAGTAGAACACAACCGCCATGCTTGCGGGAGATTTCATTGCTGGCACTTGGGCTGGCCGTACCAGCGGAGGTTACATCCCACTGGCCCTGCCAAAAATCGAATTGTCGATATTCTTCTGTGTTGCAAGGTGTTAGGGCTGCAATAACTGCTTGGTATCTTGGTTCGTCCGCCAATGGTGCAAATTCTTCAATTGCCTGTACAGAACGAAAGCTCACACTAGCCGCCGCAGCTAATTTCTCTAATTCAATCAAGGCATTTTCTTTTTGCTCAAACAACATAAAGGTTCGTGCCAGATAAATTTGTATGCGGGCGACGGGCTGATAGCCGGTTTCAATGGTTTTTTTGTAGGCTGCTATCGCTCCTTGATAGTCCTCGACGTGTTGGCGACTACGCCCAAGATTGAACCAATTACTAGAATTTTTGTCGTCGCCTTGCAACAAAGCCTCATAGGCAAGGATTGATTCTTCCCATTTTTCGGCTGCATTGAGCGCATCAGCATCTGCTTGGTCATCGGCATGGGCTAGCGAGGTTGCTGCCAACAAAATTGAAGTGCAGATGGCAGCGATCTTGGTGGTGGTTTTGTTGTGGCGCATGAAATCTCTCATTATAGTAATTTGATTTTATTCCTGCTTTGAGGATAGGTTTGGCAGTCAGTTTGTCTTGACTTGGTGACGCGTTTATATGCTTGTTTAGGCCATTCATTGCTTGTGTGGGTTGCTTATCAAAACCTCAACGAGAAGAATTTTGGATATTCGCTCTGTAGAAATGGCAATGAACCTTGCGCCGGATTTGATCTTTTTCGTTAAAGACAAATCCCGAAAGTATATTTCTTGTAATCACGGACTGGTGCGCATGTGTGGTGGGTATGCTGTAAGTGATATTGTGGGACGAAAAACCCAAGATTTCTTTTGTGAAAAACTCGTTACCCGATATGATCACCTTGATCGTACCATTTACAATGGCCTTACCTTGCTGGATCGGTTTGATTTTCTTCATGATGCACAAGACAAACCAGTGTGGACTTTGTATTCGCGCGCGCCGGTTTATTTAGGCGGAGATGAATATGCCATCATGGGCGTATCCAAGAAATTGCCCAGTTTTTGAAATTCTAACCTGGTGTATCGGCGATTATCTGCTTCGACGGAGTGGATGGCCGAAAACATGGGCAAAAAACTCAAATTGCAAGAAATCACCGATCTTTGTAATTGTTCAACTTCCCAGATTCAGCACGATTTTGTTCAAGTTCTTGGCATGTCCCCATTGGCGTATCAGGCAAAACTAAGAGTGCAATATGCAAAGGATAAATTGCGGGCAGGGCAATCTCTCGTGTCAATCGCCATGGATTGCGGGTTTTCAGAACAATCAGGACTGAGTCGGTTCTTCAAAAAACATACCGATATGACGCTTTTGGCATATCAATCAAAAGGCGATCGGATGGATTGGGCATAAAAACCCACATTGGATAGTTTGCCCAAAAAAATTCAGTGTCCACTAACCGTATGAAACGTAGCGGAATTACCAACCGCCGTGGCGGTGCCGATTACGGTATTGCCGCTGCCGACATTGACGGTGGCGGTTGCGGCGATGTCGGCTGAATTGGTTTGGTTGTTGTTGGCGGTGATGCCGCCGCCGCAGGTCGAGCAGACAAAGCCAGACATGGCATTACCGAATGCTGCGGCGCTGACGATTTGTTGGTCAAAGCCAACCCCGCCTGCGCTGCCACCGGTGAAATTGGTGGTCGCTTCGACGCCGATGCCAGAATTGACCTGTACATTGTCCAACAATATGTCGGAGCCGATATTGGAGGTCAGGTTCGTATTGCCAACTGCATAGGAGCTGGCGGTATTGCTGCCATTCCATTCGCCGACGTTTACGTCGGTCGTGGCCACAATGTGCGAGGAATTGTCTTGCCAATGGTCGGCCTGAACAAAGCCGAATGAATTTTCGATGACAAAGTTATTGCCGGTTGCGGTGGTGGCGACGGTTGCGTCTTCCACATCGGGGCTGTCCAAAGAGGCAATGGCATGGACTTTGCTGCCGTGGCTTAGTTGTTCAGTTAAAATCGTGGTGGTGGTGGCCTCACCACCAGCAAATCCGGTATTGGCAATGGCGGTCGAGGCGACAATCGCCGAATCAGCCATAATGCCGCCGCCATCAATGTGCGCGTCGGACATGATCATCGCATTGTTGGTTTGTTCGACCACGCCGTCCAAGGCGGGTCCAAACCAAGTTTGTAGGTCAATCGCATTGCCCGTGGACAAGGCCGCAGCGCTGGCGTTCAAGGCCCAATCGTCCACGTGCAGCACCGCATTGGACCCAACGGATTGGTTAGGGCCGACGGTTTGGTTGGATGTGGCGTCGATGGAACCACAACACGTGGTAATGGTGGCACTATTGGCAATTGCCGTTGCGCCAGATGTGGCGGTCCATGTGGCGCTGTCCACGTTCAGCACGCTTTCGGCATAACCCGAAGACGTATTTACCGTCTGGGTGTTGCTGACATGGGTATCGCCATTGGTAATGTCGACCGAGAGGGTATTGCCCAACGCACTGACCTGACCGGCGGCTTCCGATACATCGCCTACCGTTTGGTTGAGCAGAGCGATGTACGGCCCATCGGCCAGTAACTGGGTATTGTCGATATCAGTCGTATCGTCCGCGTAGGAAGCCACGGACAGTATTATCACGGCTGCTGTGCCAGCGAGAAGGTTCTTGGCGCGTCTGGCCATTATAGGCCTCCTGATTATTATGGGCGCTAATGAAATTGCCGGTGGTGCCAGTGGTGGCTAATGGATCGGCGTATGAACAAACACCCGGTCCGGCCACGCCATAAATGTTGGCGGTCATTTCCAAAACGGCTCGCTCAATGCTGGAGCGAACGGCCAATTGCATCGGCTCCAGCGCTTTGCCGCCAGCGCTGATGTCAATAATGTTCTGATTGTTAAAAAATGCGAAAATACCTGCGCCGACTTCAT
>JAJFFR010000001.1 GCA_021776555.1 Robiginitomaculum sp. | reverse complement strand
TTTTCTTGGTGTTTATCGCTTGGGCGTGGGCTTCGGCTAGCTGGTCACCCTATACCCAAACCCAACAGGCTTGGAAAATGGCGCTTGGCGCGCCGTTGTATGGATTGTTTGGCTATGGCGTTTGGACCCTACGAGGTCGAGGTCGATTGTTGGCATTGTATGCGGCGCTGGCCAGCCTGATCTTGATCGTCTCCATCTATGCGCTTGAAGCGATCACTGGATTTGCCTCACATTTATTTACCGAAGGGGCCGAACGGGATCAGATGCTGCGTGATATGACCCGGGGGATCAGTGCCATGATCTGCGCCACACCTGCGGCGTGGGCGTTTTTGTCTATGTTGATCCCCGGTTGGCGCGGCGTGATGGCTGGGTTTTTGTATGGCGCTCTGGCTTTTGTGATCGCATGGCACTTTGGGTTGGAAGCGGGCATGTTAGCCATTTTGGTGGCAGCCATTGTGTTCGGCATTGCGTGGGTTTATCCACGCAGTACCATTTTGGCGACGGGCCTTGCGGCGGTTGTACTCTTTTTGCTGACCCCCATGCTAATGCCTATTTTTCTGTCTTTGCTGGATGTGGATCGCCTGCCCTTGTCGTGGGCCATCCGGGTTGAAAACTGGCAATTCGCCATCGAGCGTATTATCGACAAACCGTTGTTTGGCTGGGGTTTGGATGCCTCAAGAAGCTTTACGGAACCCTATCAAATCAGAGGCAATGAACTGCCAAATATCTCGGTGCATCCTCATAATGTTGGTCTGCAATTATGGCTTGAAACTGGATTGATTGGCGCGTTGTTGTTTGCCGCAGCGGCGCTGGCACTGGCCATGCGGGTTTCTTCTGCTTGGAATTTGTCACGGTCGCAAGGCGCTGCCATTGCTGCTTGCGTTGCGGCATACCTGACCTTTTGCACGCTGACTTATGGCGCGTGGCAAGAATGGTTTTGGGGGTGCGCCGCGTGGATAGGTGCGCTATGTATTCTTGTCGGACCAGCGCCGGAAAGGGTGACACAGACGTGACTGTAGCAAACTCATCGGTAAGCGTGGTAATTGTTACCTATTTCACCGGGCCAAGCTTCTGGCAATGTTTGGATTCTTGCCTGAATTCCGACGTGGGTCAGATCATCATTGTCAACAATGGGAACCGACCGGAAAAGCTAACCAAAATGCGCGCCAAAACCAAGCAGGACAGCCGGGTTAACCTGCTGGATGGGCATGGCAATGTCGGGTTTTCTCGCGGCTGCAATCTGGGCGCTAGTCAGGCCAGCGGCGAGGTCTTGATGTTCCTAAACCCCGATGCCGTACTGCATCCGGAGGCTCTTGGGCACCTTTTGGCCGCCTTGGAAGCTCAATCCAGCCCGTGCGTGGTGGGCGGTCGTTTGTTGAACGAGGATGGAACCGAGCAACGAGGCGCACGACGCGGTAAACTAACCCCTTGGTCGGCACTGGTTGCCATGAGTGGCTTGGCTCGGCTTGAAAGATTTTCGCCATTGTTCGAAGACATGCATTGGGAAAGACGACCCTTGCCCGATGGTCCGCAATCTGTCCCGGCCGTCAGTGGTGCTTGCATGATGTTCCACAAAGCTGACTTCATCAAAATAGGCCGGTTTGATGAACGGTATTTCCTGCATGTTGAGGATCTGGATATTTGCCGACGGACTATTCGGGCCGGTGGCAAAGCCATTTTTGTACCAGCTGCAGAAATCACCCATTTTGGCTCAACCAGCCGCGCCAACATATTTGTAGTCAACTGGACCAAGGCCACCGGCCTGGTTCGCTATTTCTACCGGTTTTCTGGCTCACTACTGGAACGAATGATCGCTGCTCTGCTCAGCCCATTTATTGTTTCGGCCATTATGATCCGAACCATTGCGCTGGCGTTTCGCCGCTAGAATAGGTCACTTCTAATTCGCATCACCCGCACTTGTTATTGCACGGCTTGTCCGGGTGATGACAATCAAGCACAGTTAATCGCCTAATACTCTAGGCACCAGACAAGTCAGTGGGAGGAAAACCCCCAGCCCTAGGCAGCAAGGCAGGCAGTTCCTTGCCCAATTGCTTAGCTAACCAATTCGATGTTTCAATCATCGCGTCCATATCCATCTTCGTTGCGATCCCGGCGCGTGACAGCATGTATAAAACATCCTCAGTCGGCACATTACCCGTTGCAGCAGGTGCAAATGGACATCCCCCAATGCCACCACATGACGCATCGATAATGCCAACTCCCTCCATCAGGCTGGCATAGATATTAGCCAGCGCCGTGTTGCGGGTGTTGTGAAAATGCATTCGCAACGGAACCTTGCCCAATAACGGGCTGATCCGCTTAATCACTTGGGCAACGGCCCACGGATCAGCAACCCCAATGGTATCACCCAGCGCAATTTCGCTCGCCCCGGCCTCGACGGCCCGAAGGACCAACATTTCCAGTGTTTCAACCGCTACTTCACCGTCAAACGGATCCCCAAACGCCACAGAAATCGTGACCGAAACTGGTACTTTGTCATCTTGAGCCAACACCGCGATCCGTTCAAACAGATCAGCCGTTTGTTCTGGCGTTGCATTTTGGTTACGTAGTCCAAAACCGGGGCTGGCTACCATCACAAAATTTACTTCGTCGCACCCAACATCCAATGCTCGGCGCATGCCGCGTTCATTTAAGGCCAAGCCGATATATTTGGCTCCATTGGAGCGGTTCAATCCAGCCAGCACCTGATCTGAATCAGCCATGGCAGGAACCATTTTTGGGTGGACGAAGCTGGCTACTTCTAGACGTTTGGCTCCGGCTGCCACCAATCGGTCGATAAACTCGATCTTGACCCCAGTCTCCAACAGGACATTTTCGTTTTGCAATCCATCTCTGGGTCCGACTTCAACGATCTCGACGGCAGGCGACATATGGTTTTCTTTCTGGTTATTGGTGCGCGATCTGGGTTACGTTGCCCACCGGCACGAACATGAACAGATGCAGAGTAAAATGCCAGAACAACCTTGTGAAGTCAGTGTTTTAATCCCCATATGTAATGAGGCTGACAATATCGGCCCGTTGACTACGGAAATTGTCGCTGCGTTGGGTGAAGCTCACTTTGAGGTGATCGTGATCGACGATGCCAGCACCGATCATTCAATGGACGTATTGCGGGCCTTGCAAGCCGAAATTCCACAATTGCGTGTTCTATATCATTCGCGCAACGCTGGGCAAAGCCATGCGTTACGGTCCGGCGCACTGGCGGCTCATGGAGATATTCTGTGTACATTGGATGGTGACGGCCAAAATGTGCCGGCCGATCTGCCCGCCTTACTGCATCATTTACAACGAGCCGAAGCCCCCGAACAATTAGTCATGGTGGCCGGACAAAGACAGGGGCGTAAAGATACATCGAGTAAGAGACTCGGTTCGTGGCTGGCTAATCAGATACGCAAAGGACTGCTCAAAGATGATTGTGAGGATACTGGATGCGGGATCAAGGCGATGTATCGCTCGCGCTATTTGCGCCTACCGTTCTTTGATCACCAACACCGGTATTTGCCGGCCCTGATGCGCCGCGAAGGATATAAGATTGAATACCTGCCCGTGCAGCACCGCGCCCGGCAATTTGGGAACTCGAATTACAGTAATTTTGGACGCCTACTGGTGTCTTTTCGTGATTTATTTGGTCTAATGTGGCTGCAGGCCCGTTATCGCTCAACCGGTAGTGTTGAGGAAATCACGCCAAAATCAGCAAAGACCAAGCCCTAAACCTGATTTTTGCTGGACGGATCGTGTGAAACCCGGTTTGCTAGAGGTTGGATCAGCGTCGCGGACCCATTGGGGATAGTTCATTATGTTTAATATGTTTCCACTTTTGTCGATTCCCGTGGTGATCTACAATGTGATGGCGCTAGGCGGCGGGGTTTTTGCCAGCAACTCGCAATCCATAGTCGATAATCTAGCCAAAAAGTTGTTTGAAGTCCCGATGGCTTCCAACACGTTCTGGACCGTGTCCTCCGGCGATTTGCTGATCCTAATCTCGCTGGTCATGCTGTTTGCAGAATTGCTAAAATCAACCAGCACCGGCCGCGAAGCGATTGCCAATCATGCCTTGTCGCTGGTTTTGTTTATTTTCTGCTTGGTCGAGTTTTTGCTGTTTGGTGCTTTTGCCTCATCAGTCTTTTTCATCATCATGGTGATGACCCTGCTCGACGTGCTGGCCGGATTTATCGTAACCATCGTCTCTTCGCGCCGTGATATCGGCGTTGGCGAAGGCTTTGTTGATTAAACAAAACCTATAGCAGAAAGAAGAAAATCCCGATTGCCAGCCCTAACTGAGACAAGCTGCTCATGCCCATTTTTGTTGGCGCGGCGCAACCACAGTTGAGGCCGTTTGATACGCAGCAAAGTTGCGACTGCGCTCTTGTGCATTGGCCTTAAGACCCCGACGGGCCGGTCCAGCCAGCAATTGTGTTTCAAATGCCGATGACCCAGCGATCCGAAACCCACTCATTTTTGACATTTTTTCCTTGGTTACAGGAACCAAAGCGCGGGCAGTTGGCACAGTGCCCTGCTCAGTTTCTTGCCGTTCGGTTCGGCGTGCTGGCGCACGATAAACTGCAGAAATGGGACGAATAGCGGTCATGTATGGAAGTGTGCAAAGCACAGACCAGATCAACTCGGCCCAAGTCATTGTATCTTTGTGATTAAATTGATTTATCGCATTTTTTCTGGCAAAAATTTTTGAAAAAATGTATCAAAAAGAAACAGGTTTGACCTGTTCTGGCCTCAATCCTGCCTTCATGTTATGAGCATCTCTTGCAAATGCGATCCATCAGTTTCCAATTTCTGTTTATGTTCGGCCTGCTTTTGGTCGGACCGCCAGCTATGGCGCAAGTCATGGAACCTGAAATAGGTGCGACATCTGAAATTCCAACACCCGAATCTACGCCGGGGCCAGCATTAGGAATTGCCCAGCAAACCGCCGGTCAATTTGCCCCGCAAATGCCGTATGCCCGGCGCAATATGCGCGAAGTATATATCTCGTTAAGTCGCCAGCAACGGGCGGTCCGGTTTGAAACCATGGATGCCATGCCACCGTTCATCTTAGATACCAGCGGCAGTCAGCCTTTGTTCCAATATGAGCAAGGCGGCGAGGTGCTGGTTTTGAAACCGGTGCATACCACCAGAGGCGACACAATATACAAGAACGATCAAGGCATTGTTGTTTTGCGTGTTCGGCGAGTTGGTAGTGCAACCGTATTCCCGCAACACCGTTCGCAAGGGATCATGGCATGGAGTACCGGACAGGCCCGGCAAGTTGGCCCGCCGCAAGTTTCATTATTGCGGATGAAAGCCATTATGGGGCAAATCGCTGACGATTTAGCCAACACTCTGAACCATGATCTATCGATCTCCATTTCAGGTGCCACGCAGCAAACGGCTTGGTTATTTTTGGATGCAGCGTTTAATGTTCGTGATGGCATACGCCAAACGTTGAGCCTTGCCCCCGAAGCCGCGCCCTTGCCGGGGATCATCAGCATGCAAATCAGTGTGGCCGAACAACCAGCCAGCATAATCGAAGATGGCGTCCTTAAATTGTACGTCACACCAGCCAGAGGCTTTGCCGGACGCCTTAGCTCCTTGCAAATTCAGACATCGCTGATGGGTGAGCAAGTAACTGGACGGCCCATGGCACTGCCGGTGCTAGCCAGTCAGCAAGAAACTTCTATGCGGTTATCAGAGAGCAGCCCACCTGAACGCCAAGCCTATCCGGGACCATCTGATTAGGGGCAAATTTGTATCACCCTATCGCCTGTCATTGCACGGCTTGTCCGGGCAATCCAGCAGGCTTATCATCATGACATATGATCATAATTCCCACATGTGCTGGATCACCCGGACAAGCCGTGTGATGACAATAAAGTACAATCAATAGGAATACGCTCTAACTATCCGACGCGATTTTGAACGGCTCGGTGCTGCCATTGGCTGATAAGGCTTGTGCGATCTTTTCATCAATGCGATCGCGCTCGATGTTAAATGCAGGCAATTCGGATTTTTTCAATTTGCGGCCCGAAGGTAGTTTGACCGTCATCGGATTCACCTGACGCCCGTTTTTAAGCACTTCATAATGCAAATGCGCGCCGGTCACCCGGCCCGTAGCGCCGACATATCCAATGATTTGGCCTTGGGCAACGCGCCGCCCGCTTTTGATACCCCGTCCATATTTGGACAAATGGGCATAGGCCGTCTTGAACCCATTGGAATGGCGCAACCGAACGTAATTGCCATACGAGCCAAACCGCGAAGACCGCTCCACAATACCATTACCGGCGGCCAAAATGGGTGTGCCTTTGCGCGCGGCAAAGTCTGTACCTTTGTGGGCGCGGGTATAGCCCAGTACTGGATGTTTACGCCGCCCAAAACCAGAAGAAATTCTGGCGCCATCAATCGGTGTTTTCATCAAGAACCGGCGGGCGCTTTCGCCCTTTTCATTATAATAGCCCACCATCTCGTCGGGCGTTTGATAGCGGTATAATTTCAAATCCCGCTTGCGCGGAGCCAAGCGAGCATAGAGCAAATCGCCGGTTTTGACCGACACGCCGCGTTCATCAACAAAACGCTCGAACACCATTTCAAATGCGTCGCCGGGGCGAATGCTGCGCTGAAAATCAACTGAATAGGCATAAAGCCGTGAAAACTGGACAATGACCGCATCACTGGCGCCAGCGGAAAGCGCGCTTAAATAAAGGCTTGAATCAATCTCGCCACTGGCCCGAACCAATTGACGACTAGTCTCGCGGATCAGCTCTCTTGCGGTAAAATTCCCATCCGCCTGCCGGTTGACCATAACGGTGCGATCAACACCGGTCCGGGTTGAGAGGCCCGCCAGATGTACCAGAGGCGACTTGCCGGTTTCAATTTGTTCGGTTTCCAATACCAAATGTAATTTTTGTCCGGCCCGTAATTGCCGGGGATTAAAAACCTTGGCTAACGCAGCGATGGCGTGGGCCGCTTCCACCCGGCCAACACCGGCATCATCCAACACCACGGCCAGCGTACCGCCACTTTTCAAGCTGGTACTTGTCCGTTTTTGCTGGCTCTCATTGGCTAAGCTAAAAAACGCTTGATCAGCCAAAGAGGTCAACGCAGGTAACGGCGGCAATTCAACCACTTCGATCTCAGCAGGGATTGTAATTTCGGCCATGGCTGGAGCCAGCACGCGGGCTGAACTGCCATAGATATTAAAAAACGCAGCAAACAACAGGGCTAACGGAACCCCGAACAATACTGTCTGAAATGGCCGAATGCTCATACTTTAGGTTCCTTAAAAACATCGGTCAGGCTCGCAAAATTCATGCCAAGACAGCCAATTTCGTATCTTTTTTTGTCCCGGCTGAACGCGCGGGCGAATCGGTGAACAGTCAAATCTGATCCGGTTAACGAACCTTGAGTAAAAATCGAGATTTAATCGATCAGCAAGGTTGACCATTGTACGCATTTGGTCAGCAATTCCAAGCCCTTGCCTGTTCAATCCCTGTTCAGGAGAACCGGGCAAGACTGCATACAACGAGTGAGGGAATGTAATGCGAGGCCTGATCTTCGCTTTTCGGCTGATTTTAGCGGCAGCAATTGTCGCGGCCAATAGTGCTGCCATGCTCTATTTGGCTAGGCTTTGGACCGCCGAACAATTTGTGCAGCAACAACTGGCGGCTCGCGGCATCAATTGCCGATTGCAAATTACCCGGTTTGATCATTTGGGCCTGGACGCGAAAAATATCATTCTGTCTTCCGGGTTGCGAGCTGATCGTATGAGCGTTGCGTGGACCAGTGCCGGTTTGGGCCAAAAGCAATTGGGACCCATTATTATATCCGGCGCGAATATCTCTTTCGCGCAAGGCGAAACAAGTTGGCAAATTGGCGGCATTGATCTGCGGGATTTATGGCCCAAGAGCAGCCAGAAATCTGCGTGGCAATTGCAACATGTCGCCCTGCAATCCATCAAGGTTCAGGTCCGATCAGACGGCGAGCTGGTCACTGCTATTTTAGACCTTGATCGCGATCAACAAGGCGCAGTCCGTTTCAGCTTAAAAGATATAGAGGGGCAAGCCTCGCTGGGCGGCTCCACTCTAGCCATCCAACAAGGAACCATTGACGGACAATTAGTGGACTCGGATTTCCAGATCAGTGCAACCGGAAAAATGCGCGCTAAACGACCCAATAAAATTCCGGTTTCATGGCAAGCCGATCAATGGACTTTTTCCGGTACATTTGACAACAAAACCAAGCGGGCCACATCTCAAATTGAGTTTGATTTGTTGACCAGTGATCTCTCTCATCAAAAAGCTAAAGGCCAAACCTTGTCTGCTCAGGGTCATGCCGATCTTGATTTTAATCGATCCGGTCCAAACCGCCGGTTAGAGGTCGGCGGAACAACCCAAGTGAAATTTGGTAGCATTGATTTGACGGGCGCGGAGCCGCTTCAAGTGCTTTCGCAATTCTCACTGGCCGAAGACCTACAAGATTTTTCCAGCCAATTCGAAACTATTTTAACGACTGCATTGGGCGATCTTGATCTGGAGCTTTCGACTGAATTTAAGATGTCTGAAGGCAAATGGAACTTTTCTAACCACAAGACAGATGCCCCATGGCTGCAACTGAACGCACCGAATTTGGAAGGCCACTTACAATCGACACAGGTGAGTTGGGACCCCAGTTCTTTGTCCTTTACCATGGACAGTTCGGGCCAACTTAATTTTGAAAATTTCTCGAGCGCCACATTCTCCGAACTGGCGATACATGGTAAGTTGGGCGAGCCGTTGGCACTACATGGCTCCATACATCAGCTGAACACACAGGCCAAAACCCCGCATCGGCGCTTTAATTTGTCAGCCAACCAGGTTTTGTTTTCAAAGCCGGAGCAAAATTTACGGCTGGGTGCGGATGTGCAATTGCGTTGGGATGGATTGCTCGCTGGCCTGACAATCAAAGGCGGCGAATTTAGCGGTCGGCTTAGTTCAACTTTTCGTCCTGGCCTGACTCAGGTCTCGTTGCGCGACAAAACTGCAAATCTGCACATTGACCAATTGAACGTCGGCGCGTGGGTCGGACAGGATTTTTCGGTTTCCTTGCTCGCTTCGCAAAAACCCGCTCTGTTGATGGAACCCGAACAATTGGATTTATCGTTTGGCGTTCGCACGGCCAATGGGCGGGTCATCAAGCAAGGTCTCTCTGATTTTGCTGTCGCAATCGTGGGACAAGCCGGACAGGCTGAATTGACCTTTCAAAGGTCCGGACCAGCAGCTGCAACGCTTTCCACCGACCTCATCACAATGGGGCTATCTGGCGAGGATCACAAAAAAATTGCGCTGGGTCATTCAACAATTGTCGCAGGCCGCAAGCAAGGGGCATGGACTGGTTCCGGGAGCATTACCCAAGCCCAGTTACACTCTGACAAACTACCGGTTGAAGTGTCTTCAGCTCGGCCTGATTTTTCATTTGAGCTACGCGATACTGGTTTAGTGGTTGAGGCCAATGGATTGGATGTCAACTTACTGCCAAAATCCGAATTTCCAAACTTGCCGCCAACCGTACTGCATCTCGACACCCGCTTGGCCGATGGTGGCATTACCGGCACCGGCCGAACCCGGCTCGGCGACGGAAATGCTGATCTTGGCGCAATTGAATTTACCCACGACTTGGCGTCCGGGGGTGGGGAGTTTACCGCTAACAACACTGATCTTTTCTTTTCGCCGCCTGGATTGCAGCCCAAGGATTTGGTCCCTACCCTCACCGGATTGGTAGCCAATGTGCAGGGGGCAACTGCGTACCACTTTACGGGCGCATGGGATCGGACCGGATTAACCCGAACCGGTGGTGATCTTGACCTACTGGGTCTTGATTTTGATCTGCTGTTAGGCCGAATTGAGGCCGTGACCGGACAGATTCAGTTTTCTTCGCTCTTACCCTTGCGTACTGCCGCAACAGCCCAAATCAATATCGGGATATTTGATCCCGGAGTCGCGCTAGAAAACGGCCAGATTGATTTTAACCTAGAGCAAGATGGGTTCATTTCGATTAGCAAAGCAAAATGGCCTTTTGCTGATGGTGAAATGCAAGTCAAACCAATGGATTGGGAAATTGGCGGAATGGACCAGATGGCCGAACTGGTTTTGCGGGATATTGATCTGCTGGAATTATCCGGCATTGTTGGCTTTAAGGATTTGAGCGCCGAAGGAAAAATGTCGGGCCGCATCCCGCTACGGATTGCCGAAAACACCATATTTGTTGAACAAGCCAAACTATCCGCCGTTCCGCCGGGCGTCTTGCGTTATACCGGTAGCGTCGGTGAAAATGCCGGACAGGCCGCACCACAAGCCCAAATGGCTTTTGATGTTTTGAAAAACCTACACTTTGAGCAATTGGAGCTGACATTGGATGGCGACGTGGCCGGGCGGATGAATGCCGGGCTGGTCATCGAAGGGTCCAATCCAGACGTGGTATATGGCGTGCCGTTTTTATTGCGGGTCAATACGTCTGCCGAATTTGCTCGGCTGGCTCGCCAAGCCACCGAAGGATTACGTATTGCCAACACCATCGGTGAAGCCATGGAACAGCAAGTGGAAACCCCAATAGAATAAGGGGCCGGTTGCCCGGCCCCCTTGGTTTCAAACTCTGCTTAAAACTTACGAGTATAGGTCAGCGAATATACATTTAGATTGGCACCATTCCGAACGTTGCGGGTGAAATCAAACCGGATACCGTTGGTGTCATCAATGTAGTATTGCGCGCCGCCGCCAAACGCCAATCCCGCCTGTTTGTCTGAGACAGAAACATTACCCACATTGGAGCTGATATTGGCCCCGGCGATACCGGCCCGGCCAAACACTTCGAACCCGGCAATCTCTGGGGATTTCAATACACCAAATGCACCAAAATAATTTTTAACGCCGACACTGACATCACCCACTTTATCGCGGGAAAGCGCAAAAGCGGCTTCGCCTTCCAACGCGAAAAATGGGCTAATTTCTTTTCGCAAGCGACCTTCGATCATTTTGGAGGTCTGGTTATTTTGGGTGCTTTGTGCGCCGCCGACACTGACTTGCCAGCCATCATCGTCGGCCCAAACCGGCGAAGCTGCAAATGCAGCAAGGATACAAGTCAGGGCGAGGGTTTGTTTTTTCATGTTCAGTTTTCCTGTTTCTGATAATGCGATTTAACGCGTTAGCCCCTCGCCAGAACAATGTTTTAAGGTGATATATTATCGTTTTACAGTAATATAATGTGACAATGTCTTACAACATTCCCGTCCATCCAAAGCTCTGCTGGGTTTCGTTCCCTAAAAAACTCTGTTAATCTGCGGTTCAAGTGCTATCTGTTTCACTCAGGTTTGTAGGAGGTTATTTCGATGGTTCGATTTTCCCGGTTCGCATTGGCTGGTTCCGCTATGATCAGTTTTACGATCCTCAGCGGCTGTACACCAACCATTCGTATAGAAGCACCGGAACGACCTATTGAGATCAATCTAAATGTAAAAATCGATCAGGAAGTTCGCATTCGACTTGATAAGGATGTGGAAGACATGATCGCCAGCAACCCGGATTTGTTCCAATGACCAAACTCAATCAAAAAATTATTGCAATGACCCTTGCCGTTCTTGCTTCTTTATCCCTGTTGGCAGCCATTCCGGCCAGCGCCGGTGATACATTCATTCTGGATGCGAAAAATGCTCAGCAGGTTGGAGAACAGCCGGATGGGTATCTGGGTCTGATCGTTACCGATGCCAACCCCGAATTGATCCGCGCCGTGCGTGAAACCAATATCGGCCGTAAAGCAATTTATGGTGATCTGGCCCGCGCCTCTGGCACTTCGATCAATCAGGTGGCAGCTATAACGGCTGAAAAAACCATAGCCAAAGTATTGGTCGGGCAGAAATACATGAATGCCGAAGGCCAATGGGTGGTTAAATAAGCTAGCCAAATCAGCTAGAACACCTGCAAACTTTATTTCGTTCATTGGTTGGTAAGGGTCTGCGTTCAGCTTGAGGGCAAATTTATTCGTTTCTTCAATTTGGTGCTTTCATGACCCTTTTAGTTTCCCCACGAGATTTACCAGCCGCAGACCTTGCCGCTTTGCTTTGTGCGCGAATTTGCCACGATCTGGTCTCGCCGGTCAGCGCGTTAGGAACAGCTTTGGATGTTTTGGATGATCCAAGCGCATCCGACATGCACGATGAAGCCTTAAATCTGATCCGCGCTTCTTCGGCCCAAGCATCCGCCAAGCTCGAATTTGCTCGTCTGGCCTTTGGGGCTGGTACTTCGGCCCCCGGTCAAGTGGCCACTCGCGAGTTAAAACGCCTGATTGATGGTGTCTTTGGCGCTGCCAAAGCTGACATTGTCTGGCGGGTTTCTGCCCCCAGCCTGTCAAAGCCTGCATCGCGGCTTTTGCTAAACCTAGTTTTGCTGGCGGTTGAATCTGCGCCGCGTGGCGGAGAAATTGTGGTTGAGGCCGCCTCTGCCGCTCGAATGCGCATTCATGTGGAAGGCGACCGTATCCGGTTACTGCCAACCACGGCTGATGCCTTAGAAGGGTTGGAGCCGGAACAAGGTTTTGATGGCCGCTCCATCCAACCCTATTACACGGGCCTGATGGCGCGTGAGTTGGGCGGCCGGGCTGAAGGCCTCGCAACAGGTGAGAGCATCGAATTTATCGCACTGACTACGGTTGATCTGGAAAGTGAAATACACGCAAACGCTGTATAACGACTTTTTTACCCGTAAAATCTCCAGACCTTAGTTCCCCCTTAACCACTCCTGTCAATGATACGGCAATATCTGGCATTCGTGTCGATGAATTTGCAGACGAGGAGTTCTGATCCGTGGATGATCTATTAAGTGATTTTTTGGCTGAAACCCAGGAAAGCCTGGAAGTAGTCGATGCAGAACTGGTCAAGTTCGAACAACAGCCCGAAGACGACGAAACACTCAACAACATTTTTCGGCTGGTCCATACCATTAAGGGCACCTGCGGATTTTTAGGCCTACCTCGACTAGAGGCATTAGCCCATGCCGGTGAAACCTTGTTGGGTAAGTTCCGTGATAAAGCACTAGTTGCCACACCAGAAACTGTTTCGCTGATTTTGAACTCGATTGATAAAATCAAGGAAATCCTCGATCACTTGACCGAAACCCAAGTTGAACCAGAGGGCAATGACGCAGAAATCATTGCACTTCTTGTCGCAGCTTCCGAGGGCGCACAATACGAAGCCCCTCCTGCGGCACCAGTGGCTGAAGTTGTTGCTGAGGTACCTGCTGAAACCAGCCCAGTGCTAGAGGACGAAGCACCAATTGGGTATGACGTAGACCTTGATCGCGAATTACGACCCGGTGAAGTATCTCTGGCTGATCTGGAAGCGGCTTTTATGGCGGCCGATGGACCAGATTTGGAACAATTGGCTGTTGAAGCCGATCAAGCTAAAAAAGAAGAAGTTATTGCGAAGGACAAAGAGAAAACCGAGGTCAAACCGTCGGCTGAACCGCTAAAACTGGTCCAAACGGTCCGGGTGAATGTGGATTCGCTTGAAGAGCTTATGACTATGGTTTCCGAACTGGTCTTGACCCGCAATCAATTGCTGCAAATTGTTCGCAAATCCAATGATGAAGAGCTAAAAATCCCATTGCAGCGCCTGTCCAGTGTTACGGCTGAATTACAAGATGGTGTCATGCAAACTCGCATGCAGCCGATTGGTAATGCATGGAAGAAGCTCCCCAGAATTGTTCGGGATTCAGCCAAACTGGCCGACAAGAAAGTCCAGCTCAATATGAGCGGTGAAAACACCGAACTGGACCGGCAGGTTTTGGAGCTGATTGGCGATCCGTTGACCCATATGGTCCGCAATTCTTGCGATCATGGACTGGAACCAAGCGATATTCGCATTGCAGCGGGCAAGCCAGAGGCCGGACAGATCAATCTATCTGCTTATCATGAAGGCGGGCATATCGTCATTGAGGTAGCTGACGATGGCGCCGGGTTACCAACCTCCAAAATCAAATCCAAAGCCATCAAAAACGCCACGATCACGCAGGCCGAAGCCGATTCCATGTCGGACAACCAGATACACCGGCTAATTTTTGCTGCTGGGCTGTCCACAGCCAAGGCGGTCACCTCACTGTCCGGGCGCGGTGTTGGCATGGACGTGGTCCGTAGCAATATTGAAAAGATTGGCGGCACCGTCGATTTGAATTCGATCGATGGGCAAGGCACCACTTTCAAAATCAAAATCCCTCTGACCTTGGCAATTGTTTCGGCCTTGATCGTCGATACGGCAGTCGGAAAATTCGCCATTCCACAACTGGCCGTGGTCGAATTAGTTCGTTGTACAGAATCAGGCGAGCATAAAATTGAAACCATCAATGGCACTCGGGTATTGCGGTTACGTGATTCGCTGCTGCCGATTGCAGATATTTCCGATATCACCGGCGAACCGGCACCAGAATCAGCTGACAAACCGTCCTTTGTTGTGGTGATGGTTGTAGGAGAGCTTCGGTTCGGCGTTTTGGTCGATAGCATATCCGATACCGAAGAGATTGTAGTCAAACCGTTGTCAAACCGATTGACCTCTATCCCGATTTTCTCTGGAAACACCATTTTAGGTGATGGCTCGGTGATCATGATCCTCGATCCAAACGGTGTCGCCAAACAAGTCAGCACCGGTGATGAGATCGAGCAAAACACCAACCGCGATGAAACAAATATCGACCAAACCTCTGATAAAACGGCGATGTTGCTGTTCTTTGCCGGAGGAACAGAACCTAAAGCCGTACCGCTTTCTCTGGTCACTCGCTTGGAAGAGATAGAGCCGGATAAAATTGAAATTTCCAGTGGTCGCCATATGGTTCAGTACCGCAACACCTTGATGCCGCTAGTGCATGCAGGTGGAGCGCCAACCTTCAAAGAAACTGGGCAACAGCCAGTATTGGTCTTTACCGAAAATGGGCGCTCTGTGGGCCTCGCAGTCGATGAAATTGTCGATATTGTCGAAGAGGTTTTGAATATCGAGATGAGCGATGGGGGTCCGGGGGTAATCGGCTCTGCTGTGTTGAAGGGCGAGGCCACCGAAGTGCTCGATGTGGGTCATTTCCTAACCCAAGGTTTCCATGACTGGTTTGAGCGCAAATCTGCGCAAGAAAATCACGAAGAACCAACGGCCAAACGGATTTTGCTGGTCGATGACAACGCGTTTTTCCGCAATATGGTGCGCCCGCTACTCAGCGCGGCCGGTTATGATGTAACCGCGATTGAAAGCACATCGGAAGCTTGGGCATTGAACGAGGCTGGGGTCAATTTCGACATTATTGTCAGTGACATTGAGATGCCAGACGATAATGGCGTCGATTTTGCCAAAAAACTGGCGGAAGATTTGAACTGGAATAACATTCCCCGATTGGCTCTATCCGCACTGGAACAGCATGATCTGGAAAAAATCGGTGCGATCTCAGCATTTACCGATGTAGTTCGCAAATCAGACCGCGAATCCCTAATTTCAACCATCCATTATGTTCTGCAATCTCAAGGAGAAGCAGCATGAGTGATCAAAAGGATGATCGCGCCAATTCCGGCCCCATCCGTGAATTTGTGACGCTGTATATCGGAGATCAAATTTTTGGCTTGCCTGTTTCGGACATCCGCGAAGTTTTCCACCCCCTTGCCATTACCCGTGTGCCATTAGCGCCGCCGGAAATTCGCGGTGTGTTGAACCTACGCGGTCGGATTGTAACGGCGATTGAGGTGCGTACCTGCCTGAACCTGCCACCATTGGAAGAAGATGAAGCATCTTCAATGATGGCCATCGGTATTGAGGTCGATGATGAGGCCTATGGGCTGATTGTTGATCGAATTGGTGATGTTTTACAGTTGCCGGAAAGGGATTGTGAAGCAATTCCATGCAATATGGACCCAAATTGGCAAGCCTTAGCTAGCGGGATTTTCCGGTTGGATGGGCAATTGCTGATTATTTTGGATATTCAGCGCCTGTTGGGCGTTGAACCAAAAACTGAAATAGCTGCCTGAAACGGCAATGTTTAGGGGACGTAACTGATATGAAACAGTGTTTGGTCGTAGATGACAGCCGAGTTATTCGAAAAGTCGCTCGGCGTATCTTGGAAGATATGGAATTTAATTGTGCTGAAGCTGAAGATGGCGCGCAAGCGCTCAGTCAATGTCAAAAAACCATGCCAGATGCCATCCTGCTCGACTGGAACATGCCGGTCATGAACGGAATTGATTTTCTAAAAGCCTTACGCCGCGAAAGCGGTGGCGATCAACCAGTCGTGGTTTTTTGCACTACAGAAAATGACATGGGACATATCACTGAGGCACTTCGGGCTGGGGCCAATGAATACATTATGAAACCGTTTGACAGCGAAATCCTGAACGCCAAGTTTTCCGAAGCAGGTTTGGTTTAGAACATGGTTTTGCCTACTTCAAAATCAACACTGCCAGCCCACAACCCGGCAACCAACAGCATCAAAGTAATGTTGGTGGATGATTCTGCCGTGGTGCGTGGTTTGGTCAGTCGATGGTTGGATTCCGAGCCGGGTATTGAAGTGATTGCCAAAGCGATTGATGGGGTGCAAGGGGTCCGATTGGCCGGTGAGCACAAACCCGATGTTGTGGTGCTCGATATTGAAATGCCGCGTATGGACGGGCTGACCGCCTTGCCGCAAATCTTAAAAGTATCCCCAAAATCAAAAGTGGTGATGGCCTCCACCTTAACCCATCGAAATGCTGACATTGCCCTGCGGGCTTTGGCGCAAGGGGCAAGTGATTACACTCCGAAACCTGATGCAGGCGGATTATCAAACGCTGATGAATTTCGCGCCACTTTGATCGGTAAGATCCGGGCATTGGGTCCAATGCCATCCCGGATTGGCCTAAAAGCGGCACCACGGCCACGGGCCGCACCCGCACGGGCCGTTATTGCCAAACCCAAATCATTCCCCAAACCAGAAGCCATTTTTATAGGATCAAGCACGGGCGGGCCGCAGGCTTTGCGTGAATTGATCGGTGTTTTGGGACCACGAGTGACGCAACCGATCTTCATCACCCAACACATGCCCAAAACATTTACCACCGTGCTGGCCGAACATCTTGCAAAGGTGGCCCGCAAGCCAGTGATCGAGGGTAAAGAGGGCATGCCGGTCAAACAGGGCGGCATTTATGTGGCCCCAGGCGATTATCATATGATTGTACGCCGTGCGGCTGGCGGCGTGGTCATGGGTTTGAACCAGAAACCGCCAGAAAATTACTGTCGACCTTCGGTTGACCCGATGTTCCGAAGCGCCGCTAAGGTCTATGGCAACCGCGTTCTCACCATCATGCTAACCGGCATGGGGCATGACGGGCGCGAGGGCACACGCGATCTATTTGATATCGGGTGCCGGGTGCTGGCTCAGGACGAGGCCAGCTCTGTTGTTTGGGGAATGCCGGGTGCGATCGCCAAGGAAGGCCTAGCTCACGAAATACTGCCATTAACAAAAATTGGCCCAACCGTCTTGCGTATTGTTCAGGGAAGCTAAGATGCAAACCGAAAATTTTCAATTTCTGGCTGATTTGCTGATGAAGAAATCCGGGCATCTTCTGGCCCCGGAAAAAGGTTACCTGTTAGATAGCCGTTTGGGTCCAATTGCCCGAAAAGAAGGAGTGGATTCGGTCGATGAACTGGTTCGTTCCATGCGGACCCGTAATGATGAACGTCTAAACTGGGCAATCACCGAGGCCATGACCACCAATGAAACCTTCTTTTTTCGGGACAGAACGCCATTTGATCTGTTCAAAGCTGAAGTCATCCCGCATTTGGTCGAAAACCGGCGTCCTGGGGTAAAAGCCAGAATATGGTGTGCGGCGGCCTCGGCCGGACAAGAACCCTATTCACTGGCGATGATTTTGCGTGAAGAACGCACTGCGTTACGCGGCATGCAAATGGATATTCTGGCCTCTGATATTTCTGAAAAAGTGATAGAAAAAGCCAAGGCTGGTATTTATTCACAGTTTGAAGTTCAGCGCGGCCTGCCGGTGCAATTACTGGTCAAGTATTTCCAAAAAGACGGCGATATGTGGAAAGTGGATCCATCTTTGCGCCAAAACATCGCCTTTCGCACCTTCAACCTGTTGGAAAGTTTCCGGACTTTGGGAACCTTTGATGTGGTGTTTTGCCGGAACGTCCTGATCTACTTCAATCAGGAAACCAAACGCGACATCTTAAATCGGATCGCCGAGCGCATGGCCCCGGATGGGTTTTTGTTCCTAGGTGCTGCGGAAACGGTGTTGGGACTATCAGATGCGTTTGAACCGGTCGCCGGAAAACGCGGCCTGTATCGTCGCAAACAAATGGCTCAAGCCAAGGTTGCCTGACTGGCACAAGAAAACCTTCTCTAGGATCCAGACTCATTCAATGAGTTCGGATATTTAGCAAATAATGTTCCAAAATACCTAAAATGGTGTCACCCCGATGAAAATCGGGGTCCAGTTGTTTGAACACTTTATTGATTTTGAGAACTGGTTTCCGATTTCCACCGGAATGCCGACAGGGTGAGAATAGTCGCGGCGCTATAATCAATATGCTTTTTGTGTTGCAGGTATTTGTTCGTGAGTTTTGAACCAGTATGAAACGAAAAAGGGCGCCAATTGGCGCCCTGATTGTTATTTCTTAGATGGAACTGCTTTTAGGCAGCTATTTCTTCTGCTGGATTGCGTAGTACATAACCCCGACCCCAAACGGTTTCAATATAATGATTCCCGTCCGTAGCATTGGCTAGTTTCTTGCGTAATTTGCAGATAAATACGTCGATAATCTTCAACTCAGGCTCGTCCATCCCGCCATATAAATGGTTCAGGAACATTTCCTTGGTCAGGGTTGTTCCCTTGCGCAAAGAAAGCAGCTCAAGCATCTGGTATTCCTTACCCGTCAAGTGAACTCGTTGATTGTTTACATCAACGGTCTTGGCATCGAGATTGACCTTGATCGAACCGGTCGCGATGATCGATTGCGAATGGCCTTTCGAGCGGCGTACCACTGCATGAATTCGGGCCACCAACTCATCTTTGTGAAATGGTTTGGTCAAATAATCATCTGCGCCATACCCCAGCCCACGAACTTTGACATCCGTGTCCGCAGTACCCGATAAAATCAATACAGGCGTGTCCACTTTGGAAACCCGCAATTGTTTAAGCACATCAAACCCCGGCATGTCAGGCAGATTTAGATCCAGCAGTATGATGTCGTAATCATACAGCTTTCCTAGATCGACCCCCTCTTCGCCAAGGTCTGTTGTATAGATGTTGAAGCCTTCCGACTTTAACATCAGCTCGATTGATTGCGCTGTTGCGCTGTCGTCTTCGATCAATAGAACCCGCATATGCCCCTCCTCCTTGGGTTACCCGCGAATCACTTAGACCTCGCGTATGCATACATAGTTAACTCGCGTTTCACGCTATGTGAATCCCGTTAACACAAGTTAAACAAACGCGAACCATGTGAACTAGTTTTCAATGTTCGTGGTAAGCCTTCATTAGGGAATGGCTAAAAAACTTACCTTTACCCCGAATTTGTCGTGCAATCTTTACGAGGTCGCAACCACAATTGGCTATTATCCAGATCAACGAAAAGAATTTCCGTTCGTCAGGTTAAGGTAAGAACATCCAATATGCACACGCTGACCGCTAAAATCGATGCATTAGAGCCACGGCAATTTGCCGGTCGGGTATCCGCCGTCAATGGCGTGTTGGTTGAGGCCTTAGGTCCGATCAATGCTTTGGTGTTAGGCGCTGGCGCACATGTGCATACCCGCCAAAGCGATATCAGATGCGAAGTCATTGGGTTTCAGCACGACCGAGCATTGTTGATGCCGTTTGCGCCGTTGGATGGTGTTCACGCCGGCGCCAAAATCCGGATCGATCCAGAAGTTGCCCATTTACGGCCAACAACTGATTGGTTGGGCCGAGTGGTCAATGCCTTTGGGGAACCGATTGATGGTAAGGGTGCTTTGCCATTGGGGGTCGAAGCACGACCTTTGCGCGGCGCACCGCCCAAAGCCCATACCCGGGACCGGGTTGGGGAGCGAATTGACATGGGCGTTCGCGCTTTGAATGTATTTGTGCAGATTTGCAAAGGACAGCGGCTGGGTATCTTTGCCGGTTCCGGTGTCGGTAAATCTGTTTTGATGTCCATGTTGGCCCGCAATGCAGATTGCGATGTGATCATTATCGGACTGATCGGCGAACGGGGCCGTGAAGTTAAAGAGTTTATCGATGATGTATTGGGCGAGGATGGCTTGAAACGTGCCATTGTTGTGGTTGCGACGTCGGACGAGCCGGCATTGGCCCGGCGCC